>NZ_PFNG01000193.1:8543-10410 GCF_002791875.1 Candidatus Aquicultor secundus
GCCTTTTTTCTCCTCGGCGACCGGGAGATCGATGGTCAAAACACCGTCTTTGTAGGTCGCCTCGACATCCTCGGTCTTCACGGGCATCGGTAGCTCGATCACGCGCTCAAAGGAACCGTAGAACCTCTCCGACCTATAATAGTTTTCTTTCTTTGCCTCTTCGGTGTGTTTGCGTTCACCTTTAATTCTAAGCGTATTCTCGACAACCGAAACATCGATATCCTTTGGATCAACGTCTGGAAGATCCATCGTTACGATGAGCTTGTTCTCCTTCTGATAGATATCGGCAGAAGGCATCCACATCGCTTCCGCTTCGGGCTCAGGGCCGAAGGTCTTATGGAAGAGCCTGTTTAGGTCCTCTTGCATTCTCATGAGATCGCGCCACGGGTCGAATCTGCGCATTGCCATGTTTAACACCTCCTCTTCATTTTTACATATTGTATGTACCCGGCTCCATACATCTTTACCGGTATAAAATAAGTTATCGTGACGGGTCAAGGCGAGCAGCGATCGCGCCCGCTTTTGCTCTCTGCATTTACCCATCTCATGGCCATATCTGGTACAGTTGGTAGTACAGGGATACAATAATAAGGTAAAGATCAATTGGGTTAGGAGACCGCATGATTGCAAAACGTGCCCTCGATATGCCGCCTTTCATCGTTATGGAGATAAACGAGAAAGCACAAGAACTGGAGAGACAGGGCAAAAACGTTATCCATATGGAGATCGGGGAGCCCGATTTTACCACGCCGCAGGTTATAAAAAATGCGGGCTGCAGGGCAATAAAAGATGATAAGACGCGGTACACGCACAGCCTCGGCCTCCTGGAGCTTCGTGAGGCGATCGTAGAGCATTACCATGATAAGTACGGGGTTGCTCTCTCCCCTGAGCAGGTCATCGTGACCTCGGGCACATCGCCGGCCATGCTTTTGGTCTTTGCGGCGCTTTTAAACCCCGGCGAAAAGGTAATCCTCTCAAACCCGGGATATGCCTGTTACCCCAATTTTATACGATTCGCCGACGGCGAGCCCTCCTTTATCAATGTTCACGAAGAGGACGGCTTTCAGTACCGCCCTGAGGCGATCGAGTCCACGCTTGATGACATGACCAAAGCGATCTTAATAAACTCCCCTTCCAACCCGACCGGCACCATTCTTTCAGAGCCGGCAATGCGCAGGATCGCAGAGATAGTAGGAGAAAAGGAAGATGCGAGCGAGAAGCCTTATATCGTTTCCGATGAGATATATCACGGCCTTTCCTACGAGGGGAAAGAGCACTCCATCCTGGAATTTACGGACAGGGCGTTCGTGCTAAACGGCTTCTCGAAGCTTTATGCGATGACCGGCTGGCGCCTGGGATATGCGATCGCGCCCAAGGAGTTCATCCGTCCCATGCAAAAAGTGCAGCAAAACCTGTTTATTTCTGCGAACAGTTTCGTGCAGTGGGCCGGCATCACCGCGCTAAAAGAAACCGCCGGAGATATCGACCGGATGGTTCGCACCTATAATGAACGGCGAAAATTTCTTATCCCCCGTTTACGGGAAATCGGCTTTGGCATTGCCGTCGAGCCGACCGGCGCGTTTTACGTGCTTGCCAACGCAAAAAAATTCGGGGCGGATTCGTACAAACTCGCCCTCGATATCCTTAACAACGCCCTGGTAGCGGTAACTCCCGGAATCGACTTTGGCAGCAACGCCGAGGGATACCTGCGCTTCTCCTACGCCAACTCGCTTGAGAATATTGTTGAGGCTTGTGATAGACTCGCGAGATTTATACGCGAATAAAGGTGTTAGTGGTTCTACGTTATTCCGGTACGCACCAAGTGTCGCCGTACCTTCCCGCTTTTAAGAGCCTTTTCACCATGAAC
>NZ_PFNG01000103.1:0-1305 GCF_002791875.1 Candidatus Aquicultor secundus
ACAACTATACCACTGAGTACAACGTTGGACACACCATGGGCTTTGGTATTAGCTCAGGTAAGTGGAAAGCGCCAGATGATACCTATCCGGCATATACCCCTAACTACTGGATGGGTGGTTTCTCATGCTTCGACTGCCACAGCCCGCATGCTAATCCACAGAGGTTGCTAGGTTATAATGATCAAGGTCAGGTCAAAGGCTTGGCGTGGGCGGATGCAAGGTACACGCCTCCTTATTATAATGGCGAAACAAGGTATTACAGCATCGTAAACCCGGGGCACGGCAGCGTAACTGATCCCCCGGGCGCTAGCATTAAGTGCATTGATTGCCATAAGAAAACTTTAGATGGCAATGGCAATTTTGCCACAGGATATTACACTTCGGTACCGCTGTATCTGTCAGGCAGCTGGCTTCTGGTTAAAGATGCAGACCGTGAGATTGCCACGACGAGTGAGACGATTGCCTATTACAAGATAGGTGATGCCGAGGGTGAAGCGGGGTCGATAGAGACTACCAGCATTGCGTTGGGCGCAGAGATTAGCGATATGATTTTTGCGTATTCTGAGCTAATTAACGGTGAATCGTCTGTAACAGCCGGTCTGCTTCACCAATACGATACTAACAGGGCATACCCGGTGAACAAAATCCCGATTGACTGGAATAGCCCGATAGGTATTGCGAAGTTGCCCGGGGGCAGTGATGCATATACTGTTCGCACATACCTCCAATCAGTACCGAACCATACGGGCGTCTGGAATATCAATGAGTTCTGCTCTGACTGCCATGATGGTAACGTAGGACTACACACCGTAGCAGCCCCACTATTCAGTGAGGATCGTGCGCTAAGGGATCAGACACAAACAGGTGGCAGTGGCGGTACTTTAGAGGCCACTAGCAATCCAATCGCTACCGATGCCACACAGTGGAAAGGCGAGTATGACATCGCATACGGCCACGATGAGAACTCAAGGCACTGCGGACGTCAGATGCAGTTCAATCCGGAGGATCTAGCTGTATTCGGTCCCCATTGCCGTAACTGCCATAAGGGTTCAAGCAGCTGTGGAAGGTGCCATAGCGAAAGTAGTGGTTTATCGAACAAACCACAGAAGGCGATTTACACAAGCAACTTAAATTATGCCGCGAACAATAATCTTGATCGTTTACCTGCAAGGTATGAACAAGCCTATGACCAGTGGGGCAACCCGATACCCGGTGTGCTCATAACAATTGATGAGTATCCCACAAATATAGGACAAGGACAGACAACGTATCATGTAAAACAAACAAGCACAGGCGAAGTGAATA
>NZ_PFNG01000147.1:0-1549 GCF_002791875.1 Candidatus Aquicultor secundus
GTTGTAATCGGGGCCGGTCTGATTGGGCTCAAAGCGGCCGAGAGCCTGCACCACCGAGGCGTAAAAGTCACGGTCGTCGAGCTTGCCAACCGCGTTATGGCGGCCGTTTTGGATACCGATGCGGGCGCAATCGTTCAAGGCGCCCTTGAAAAAGCGGGAGTAAATATCATCACCGAAGATACTGTTGAAGAGATACTGGGTGACAATATGGGCCTGGTCAACGGCGTAAAGCTGAAAAGCGGCGAGGCGCTCGACTGCGACGCGGTTATCGTCGCCATCGGCGTTATCCCCAATGCCGGCTTTGCAAAAGAAAGCGGTGTTGAGGTAAATCGCGGCATCATCGTCGACGACCATATGAGGACAAATCTGCCGGATATCTACGCCGCAGGCGATGTCACAGAAGGCCCCGATTACTTAAACGGCGGCAAACGCGTTATGCCGATCTGGCCGAACGCCTACATCCAGGGCAAAATCGCCGGATTCAACATGGCCGGGGTCGATCGTGAGTTCAAAGGCGGCCTGGCCGTAAACTCGATTGAACTGTTTGGAGTGCCGGTGGTTACCGCAGGGCTTTCAAATACCGAGTCCGACGACCTCGAAGTTCTCTCAAGTGTCGAGGGCGACACCTATCGCAAGATCGTTTTACGGGGAAGCATGGTAGTCGGCGCGGTCATGGTTGGCAATATCGATAGGGCGGGCCTTATCACCGGCCTTATCCGCGACCGGATCGATGTCAGCAATATGCGCGACCGCCTGTTGGCCAACGATTTTGGGTACATCGACTTCCCGGTTGAACTGAGGAAAGAAAGGCTGGGTGTATCGTAATGACGGTAAGCACAAAAGAATTCGTTATAGACGCCAAGGGATTGCACTATCGTGAGCTTAACGAACAGATCAGGGAAGCCGTCAAAAACGGTGAGATCGAAATAAAATTAGTAAATGTTAACGGGCAGCGCTATATCGGCGACGCGATCGACGTCCCGGTCAACATCACCATAGATGGCGTGCCTGGGGCGGATCTCGGTGCGTTTATGAACGGCCCGACAATACAAGTTTACGCAAACGCGCAGGACCATGTGGCCAATACTATGAATGAGGGCAAGATCGTTATCCACGGCGATGCGGGTGACGTTCTCGGCTACGGTATGCGCGGCGGCAAGCTTTTCGTAAAAGGCGACGTCGGCTACCGTGTCGGCATCCACATGAAGGAATATAAAGATAAAATACCCGTAATGGTCGTGGGGGGCATGGCGGGCGATTTCTTCGGCGAGTATATGGCCGGAGGCACGGTGATTTTACTCGGCCTTAACGTCGGCCACAACGGCAAAGACCGGATCGCCGGCAACTACTTCGCAACCGGCATGCACGGCGGCGTTATCTATGTCCGCGGCAAACTCGAGGACTACCAGCTTGGAAAAGAGGTTGCGGTTCTCGATCCGGACAATAAAGATCGCGAAACCATTAAGAAGTACGTCGGCGAATTTGCCGAAGAGGTAGGTCTGGACGCAGCCGAGATACTGAAAGGCGATTTCATAAAAATCAAAGCCGT
>NZ_PFNG01000050.1:0-1590 GCF_002791875.1 Candidatus Aquicultor secundus
TTGCATTAGTATCAATAAACCCGAATCTCTATATACTAACACTTGACTATTCAAGAATTCACCGGTGTATACGATATACATCATATAAATGAAAAGCCCAGCTATGAAGGTCGAGCGAATTTTATACATTCTTTGTCTGTTAATGGAGCGACCGAGAAACGTTGAGTCAATTATCCGTGCCATGTCAGAAGACCACCGGTTTGACTGGCATCACTACTCAAAAGAGACGATCTATCGCGACATAAAACAGTTGCGCAACTCTGGCTTTAAAATCGACCACTCCAGGAAATCAGGCACATATGAAATTAAATCCATCCCGGTCCGTCTCGATTTTGAGCCGGGCGAAATTGTTGCACTTGCCGTTGCCTGTCGCACCATCCCCGAAGAGGCCGGAATGCCTTATGCAAAAGAGTTGTCAGGCGCCCTTAACAAAATCTCAGGCCTTTTATCCCCGGAAAGTAAGCAGACGCTGGCTACTAACCCGTATTTTCAAATGAAGTTTAAGCCCGTGGCGGATTACAGCTCTCACCAAGGCACCATAGAGAAGATAAGGCGCGCCATTGCAGCCGGCAGAGAGATCGAGATGGTCTATTACAGCGCAAAAAGCGACAAAGAGCAAAAGCGGGTTGTCGATCCATATGAGCTTTATTTCAGCGAAGGCGGGGTAAGGCTCGAAGCTTACTGCCACGTAAAACGCAAAGTTTTGGAGTTTAGAGTCGACCGCATAAGAGAGCTAAAGGTGCTGCCGATCCAGGCGGGGGCGCCGGTGGGCGACGGCAGTTTTACGTTCAAGCTCTGGCTCGATCAACGGCTGGCGAGATCCATAGGCGAGCGGTTCTCAGACCAGAAAACCGAGCTAAACGAGGACGGCTCCTCCACCCTGACCGCCCGGTCAACAAACCCGTTTCGCCTTATCCTTCAGGTGCTCGCCTATGGCGAGCACGCCAAGCTGCTCGAACCTGTGCATCTTAAAAGACGCATGGCCGTAATCGCCGAACAAATGGATAAATTGTACGCGGGCGAGTAGGCGGTTTTTGGCTTTAGAGCAGGTAGTCTTGGTGTCATGCAATAGCGACCTCTACACTTTCGACCTCCCCCGCTCTTTTGGGAATCTCATCTTCTCTTCCATGCTTTTTTAGCACATGAATGTATCCCTCAATAGCATCTTTTATATTTTCACTGACCGTTGACAGACTGACTGACTGCAACTGCGATCTACATTTAAATGTTGCTTGCCTTATAACCTGTTGTCTTCTGAGATTATAAAAGAAGTATACCAAAAATGTGCCAAGAAATTTTTAACTGTCAAACAGTTGACAGTCTGCTTTGCTATTATTATCTTATCGGTTACATCTGGGGTAGCCGTATCTTGTTTATATCGTTGCGCAGGGGGCAAATGGCAGTTTTGCGTTATTTGGCGCTACAATTGTATAATAAGTGTACGAAGTTTGAAGGAATAGCCGCTTCGCACGTCGAAACATATTAAACAATCGAGTTGTTGTTATCCAGACGGTTGGGGGCAATGAAAATGAAAATCACCAGATTACTTTACAAGTTGGCAAGAATTAGCCGGGATGCTGAGGTTGTCGC
>NZ_PFNG01000050.1:1615-1757 GCF_002791875.1 Candidatus Aquicultor secundus
AACAAGGTGCTTGGCAGGACGCTGTTCAGGAAGTTGTGGTAGGGCAGTGCTACAACCGCTAATCTAGATTGTAAATTTAGCGATTTGTGGACTGGAGGTAGGAGGTTAAGGTTTTGCTGGCTGAAATTAAGCTGAGGGGTTT
>NZ_PFNG01000081.1:0-7425 GCF_002791875.1 Candidatus Aquicultor secundus
AGCACTTAAGGTTGCTATAAAGAACCTGGACAGAGCCGCCGAGAAAGGCATCATCCACAAGAACAACGCCGCCAACAAAAAGTCACGCTTGACGAAAAAGCTCAACAAAGTCGGCGTTTAGGCGCATTAATAAGCTAGAGTATAGCAGGCTCTCACGCCGTTCGAGCCTGCATTTAAAAACCAACCGAGTCCAAGTGGTTGGTTTTGGCTTTCTTATTGGTTCAGACTATTGTTAGAGGTACTTAAGGAAGCTCTTGGATCTTATAGTTATCAAACTGAACGTCCATGAAATCTGTGCGAATACCGGCATATTGCTTGTCTAGAAATGGTTTGCCGCCGTACTTCTTCCCATCATCCGTCGCTTCACAGATAAGCTTCCAGTTGCCTTTCCAGTTTTCATCCATGAAAAGCTTTATACTGACGGTTTTATCTTTGTTCGTGGTCACAATGCTTCTCAAACCGATCCATTTTTTCTTTGGTAGCAGATTCGGGTTACTCTTCCGGTCATACTCAGTTCCAGGAAATATCTGCTTCAAAGCCATGGTGTAATACACACCTTTGATTTTCTTCTTTACGACCGCATAACCATCGACCCGTATTCCCGTATAGTAAAGATTGTAGCCATCTTGATACCTATTAAAGAGGAGTAACCCATTTGACGCTTGGCGATGCTCATCACCGCTGAGATTATCGGCAGTGATTTTAAAGTAGGCATCTTGCTGAAGATTCCGCCACTTACTTCTTGTCACAAGCCTGAATATGTTTTGTGGGTGATATCCATTATCTGTTTCCGCAGGGTTGCTTGAACCGTATTTCTGACGCCATAAGGCCGATTCTGCAAGCCTTCCTTGGATGGTCTGGCCGACTCCATTCTTTACGACGAAAAGTCCCCCCGAATTCAACCACCAATTAGTGCTCAGGCTTTTATACATTTTGCCCGCTTCTTGTAACACATAGGTCTTGCCGAAAGTATCTTTAAATGAGGGCAATTTTGGGGTCGCAACTTTTTTACTCTGCGCCATAACTTGAGGGCTCTTATCGCGATTCGTAATTATCGCGAAAGAAATCCCTAGGCTTGCTATTAATATTACGATAACGAAAATGAGCACTTTTTTCATGTTTCCTCTTATTGGGCACAGCAATCTCGCGAAAATTTATCTAATGTTTTTATTACATATAGTTTAGCGCATAGTTCTAAGATGACAAAGGGCTTAAAACCTTCGAAGCTATCGGCCGAACTTTATTATGGAAAGCACTATAGCAAGGATAAAGGCTTTAACTTTATCAAGTAACCCCAGAAAGCCCTTTCTCTTAACGTCTATTGTAGCAGTTAGCTGCGCAGGTTTATATTTAGTAATCTTAAGTTTGAGCTCCGGCACATGGTTCAGACGATCAAGCTCACTAAAGGTGACCACTTTTATCTTTTGATCGGCGATGTCTTTGACAACCGCCTCGAATTTGCCAAGATCGTAGTCTATATACGTCTTCTGTTTGGTTGTGTAAGTTCCCGACCATATTCTATGAAAAACAAGAATTAACGTCAGCTTGTGCAGTTTTGCGTCAGCTACGGCGTTATGAACCTCGCTGAGTTTTGTTGTGTCAAAGACTTCAAATATCTTTACTGCATAAGGGTCGCCGAATGGATAAACCTCGGGCTGCTTGCTGACTGAACGAGCAAATCTATAGTACTTGCTCACAATCTGCTTAACGGATGGATTGGTCGCACCGTTTGGGTAAACGTACCAGTTAGGCGCAGAGTTGATCCCATTCTCCTCAAGATATTCTGCACCATCAACAATATCTTGTTCAAACCCTGCCAGATCGCCTTTTTCATAATAATCCGTAAGCGCGTTTCTGTGGTGCGCAGAGTGACTAACAATATCCCAACCGTTAATGTTCTGCATTCTCTTAAGCTGGGTAAGCGTTAAGTACCCTCTAATTTGGCGATCAGGACGTTCTGCGATAACTGCCACGTTCCCTTTGATGCCATATCTATTCATCACCGGTAATGCATCCAGAACAGACTCCGAACCATCGTCAAAGCAGATAACCGTCCGCCCTTCATCTTGCCCTGGCACTGTTGCAAGCGAGTCGAGATTAAGCGTTACTTTTTTACCTTTGACTGCTGAAAGGCTAAAGCCTATCCTATCGATCTTGGACCAATCAAAGCCTGAACCGAAAAATCGCCACTGCCCTTGAATATTTCTTAATGATCCTTTCCCTAGAGATATTGTCATCCAATTGTTATCGTCAGCAACTGCATAAGCCTCTCGCAGCTCGCACGAAGCGTAACCCTGCCAATTATGCGACGATAGGTCTATGGTGAGATTGTCACACTGGCTTATGTTCGAAGCTTTCATCCTAACCAGAAGATTCTTATTAGAAAGGTCAAGGTTGGTGCGCTTGGTTATGGAAAGTCTTGAACCGTCTTCAGATGAAACTAGACGTAAGTTCTTTTTGCCTTGATAACAATCGATCTCTATCGAACCACCACGACTATCGCGCCGCTTCCAATCTTTTTCATTCTCGAACTTTTCAATTGCGGTCCACTTAGGTAGCGATTCTTGCTGTTTTTGTTTGACTATGGTTATATTGGTATCTTTGCCCGGCAACTCGCTAGTCGCAATAGAGTACTTTACATCACTCGTAGAAATCGTCAGGGTTTTATCTTTCTTTGTGCTGGCTAATACTTTTGCTGAAAGAGTTTTATCCTGCTTGCCAATTTCAAGCAGTGTTATAAAGTCTGCTTCTTTCCCGCGCTTTTCGTATGATATCGAATAGTTTGGAATAGCTTTTTCGTATTCAAACGAACAAAAACCATCATATGGTTTTGTTTGCCCTTTTACGGCTTTAACGGAAAGGCCATCTGTGTTTAGCTGGCGTATGGTAACCGCTTGTTCTGGGCTCGCCCCGATACCGCTTAAAGTCATTCCACTTTTCTTGAGCTTAGCCTCCGGGAACAAGTGAAACATTTGTTCATACTTGTGCTCCTTCTTTGAGGTTAGCTCATCTATGATGACAACGAATTTTTTACCTAAAAGTATAACGGCCCTCTTGTGCTTTACGCCCGTGTATAAATCAGATTCAGCTGATTGGAGAGCATATCCATCGCCTTCCACAAGGGGGTTTGCGCTAGGTGCCCCTTTATCCTGGTCCTTGCCATCGACGACTACTGTATTATGTGCGCGTGTGCCATGAAAATAGTCTTTCAGCGGCAAGTGTTCGTAGGTATAAAGACCCGAATCAGGCATGAGCGGAATTCCCGCCCCAAAAAGATTGAAACTAAGCGCGTCCATATCGCTGTGCTGTGTCCTAAAGGGCCCTACGTCAAGTATTAGTTGCGTTTGATTCTTATAGTCCTTCCCTTGTTCCCAACCTGAACGCATGATTGTTTGCCCCGCAGTCGGAAAGTAAACGTTAAGCTTCGGAGGCATATCGCCTTCCTTGCCGGCAGTCAGCGTATAACGTAAATAAGGATCGGCGTCAGCCATGCTTCTAAAATTGCCTGAGTAGCAGACTCTAGTTTTCAAAGATGCACCAAGGAGCGGAACGGTCGAGTCGGGCTGGAGAATATATTTACAGTATTCAACCATGTTTTGAATTTTGCTATTAAACTCCGAATTTAGCGGTGTTTTATAGGTAATAGAGTGGTTATATATTTCCCAATATTTCCGAAGTGCATAAAAATGGTAATAAGGCGAGTTTTCAACAAGCACACCGTCTTTGTCGACTAAATCTCGCAAATTTGCATCAAACCTGTCCCTAGCAAGGCTAAGCCACTTTTTCGAGCCAGGCATATCTGGAAAATTTGTAGCCAGAACAAGCAAAGCAGCGGCTTGATTAATGCCGTGATTGTGTTGCGGTTCGTAATGTTGCACATCTGAGAGATAATCGCCGTGTTCTTTAATGGCTTGCAAAAGTTTGGTGCTGACATCGATAGGAAGGGCATTGTGCTCGCGTAGTTTCCACCAGACGTTAACGAGCACCATTGTTCTAAATGCTACAGCATGGTTATCTTGCCAAGATAACGGCTGTTTCATGCCTTTATCGAGGAAGCTCTCGACTATTTCAAGTAACTTATCATCGTACTTCTGCTGCCCAGTCTCATTAGCCGCAAATATAAGATGTCGAGTAGGCCTTAGGGCATAGAAAATAAAACGCCAATATCGATTCTTGTAAGGGTCTTCTTTCCATGTAATTTGTGGAGCAATTTTTGTTGGTGCAAATCTATCGACTGCGTAATAATCGTCTAGGATTTTATCTGCTGATGTAATATCGCCTTGATCAAGAAACCCATAAAGCACTTCTTTCCCATTCGCCGACTTAGGATAGGTATCATAGATATGTAGCCATACTGAGGGCTCAGCTTTCTCCCTATAGACGAAACCTCCGGGAACTGCAATCTTGAGTTGGCCGGGTTTTGGTGGTCTCACGATTTTATAGGCAGCTATCCTATGGCTGACATAATCTGAGGCTGATAAAACGCCTGCTCTGGCATCTGGATAAAGATACTTACCTGCTACAACTATAAATACAGCAACGACAATCATAATTACGATTATTTCCGTGCGCCTTATCCTCGGGTCCATGTCATCTTCCTAATCGTGAAAATGGAATAGAAAATAAGCCACGACAATACAAGCGTGGATAGCAAGCTCATAAGCGGACGGTACATCCAAAGATGGCACGACCTATTCTCGCGCTTATACGCGAGCCCGAACATGGAGCCGATGAAGAACACTCCGCCGAGGTACAGAAACACCGACAGGATGTTACCCTGTAGCGGCAAATAAGCGAGATGTCTAAAAGCAATAAATGGGCCAAACAACACAAAAAGAATATGCAAATAGTAGGCGATCGCCGGTAAAATCGGTTTGCGCCAGTAAAACAAACCCGTAAAGAACATATTCCGGATAAAGCTCTTTTTCCAACGAACCTGCTGTTTTATGAGCTTCTTGAATGTGTCCGGCACTTCGGTCCATGCCCTTGCGGATTTGCTATAAACGACTCTCCAATCGCGAAGCGGATAATCGACATTCTTTATGAACACCGAATCGGCATATTGTTTCTTTAGCTTCCCGCCAATTATTTTGCTACCGAGTACAAAACCTGTTAGCGTCCGGTCGGTTGCAAATTTGAACTCTTGGCCAAGAAAAGAATCGTTCTCCCATGCCGGTATAAAGTTAAAGACGGCTTCACGTCGAAACGCGGCAAGTGGGCCAGATACACAGGTCACACAGCCATAGATGCTCTCGAACGCTTTTCGTACAGAGAACTGCCCTTCATACCAGGAATCTTGAATCCTTGTTATGAGATTCCTACCGGAATTAAGTGCCCTACAGTGTCCGCTAACAGCCCCAGTAAGCGGATCCGCTCGAAATGCGTTAACAATTCTATCAACAGCATCCCGCGCTACCACAGAGTCACTATCTGAGAAAACGAAAATATCGCCTGTTGACCGTAAAACCCCAAGCGCAAGCGCCTTTTTCTTTCCGACGTTTTCCTTTAAATGGATAGCGGTTATGAGGCCCCGGTTATGGTAATGATCCAATATCTGTTTCGTGCCGTCAGTGCTTGCATCATTAATGAAGATAATTTCCTTGTTTTCATATGTGGAGTCTATTAGGGATTCTATACAGTCTTCGATAATGTCTTCTTCGTTCCTTACAGCAACTAGACAGCTCACTCTATAATCAATGTTAGCGTGCGGAGACAAACCAGCTGCATCTAATACAGGGTCTTGATACTTCTTAAAGGCAATATAGAACGTAACAAGAGGCACTGTGGTCACCAGGATACCGTAGATATAGAAGTAGCTATTAGAATGAACGAGCGCCTTCCCTGTGACTACCATTAAGAGAGCAAAGAGGATAAAGCGGACGATAAAGCGGTCGGTCTCGACTTGTGGCATCGGTTTTTTTAGCGGTTGCCCGATAATATCAGTAAAATCGTTGTATTCTTTAATTAACGAGACTTCATTATCAACGAGTGGATAGGGCGCTTCTATAATAGAGGCTTGGCTTCGGAGGTCTTCTCTTTTTGCCATTAGGAATCCTACCTGCCTATTCCTTTGTAGATAATACCGACTTTAATGAACTTCTCTTTCGGCAGGCAATTGCGTCCATCAATCACTACTGCCACACCGGCTTCGAGAAACTGGTCAGGTGATATTTCCTTGAAGCATGAATGTGCTGTCGCTATGATGGCTGCATCTGCACGCTCGAGCGCTTCTCCCAAAGAACTCGCGGTTGATTTTTCCGGGACAAATGGGTCGTATATTGCAATATGTGCGCCGTATTCTTCCAGATACTTAATAATCTCGAATGAAGGACTCTCTCTATAATCATCGACTTCCGGTTTGTAAGAAAGACCAAGTACAACAACCCGCGCATCCTTCACTGCAATCTTTTTTTCGTTTAGCCCCTTCACCAAGAGGTCGACCGCAAACCTCGGCATACCAAGATTAATACGCCTGGCTAGTGAAAGAAATTTGTGGTTAAAACCGTTCTCCCGCGCGTATTCGATCAAGTAATACGGGTCAACGGGAATGCAATGACCACCAACCCCACATCCCGGATAATGGGGCATAAACGCGAACGGCTTTGTGGCTGCGCCTTCAATCACATTCACGACATCTATTCCCAGTTTTGAAAATGATTGCGCTAGTTCGTTGACAAAAGCGATGTTGATATCACGGAATGCATTCTCTACAACCTTTACGGCCTCAGCCTCTTTAAGAGACCCCATAGGCTTTATCTCGCCGGTAATTATTGAGCGGTAAAACTTAATTGCCTTCTTTAACCCCACTTCCTCAAGGCTGCCTACAACTCTATTTATATTTTGAACATTCCATTGCTTATCTCCGGGGTTTATACGCTCAGGGCAGTGAGCCAAATAAAAATCATGTCCGGCCTTCAGACCGGATAGCTCTTGGAGCATCGGTAAGACGATTGTTTCTGATATACCCGGATTAACAGTAGACTCCACAATCACTAGCTGCCCCCTCTGCAGAGCAACAGCAACGTTTTTACATGCATCCTTTAGAGGCTCAAGATTCGGCGTATTGTCCTCGTGAATCGGAGTTGGAACGCAAATAATGATAGTCGAAGCTTTTTTTATTGCGTTAAAGTCACAGGTCGCTTCAATTGTGGATTGCTTAATACTCCGGGCGATTTCCGCATTTGCAAACGGCGCTATGTGTTGATTTAGCAACTCTACTTTTTCACTATTGTTGTCTACACCAATAACCTTATAGCCTCTTTTGTCAGCCAATAAAGCTAGCGGTAGGCCAACATAGCCTAGACCAATAATAGCTACTGTCTCTCGATTATGTGCCATAGATAACAACCTCCTCAATCTTTGCCGAATCAACCATTACTGCATGTTCTAGTAACGGTAAGAACGATAGGTCTTTTCTAAAACCAA
>NZ_PFNG01000151.1:0-28534 GCF_002791875.1 Candidatus Aquicultor secundus
TGAATAGCCTAAAAGTATTGTTGTAAGAGCGCCTTTTTCAACGGATTCCTAGCTGTTAATGGTCTTCCGCCTGCTCCATGACAGACCAAACGCCATTACTAATATAATATTATCGGCAAAACCTCATGCGCTTTTAATTAATAACGTTAAATCTTTTCGAGTTTAACCGCTGTTTGATAATAGCATGCGTTCTGCCCTTCGTTGCTCATCAAGGCCGGTGTCAACTGGTTGAGCGATTGCCCGAACTTCGCCCATCGCCCTTGATCGATACGAACAACGCTCTCCCTTATACCTTCATCAAGCTTGATTATGGCGGTTAGCTCGCCATGCGCGGATGCTACGCGAGCGGTCTCTGTATCTTCAATCCCATACGTGGCGGCTGTTGCAGGGTTGACCTTCGCAACCGGCAATGATTTGTTCTCGTCCGGTATCAGCTGGGAATGAATCCAGCTCCTGCTGTGTGTAGACAACAGGACGAGCGGATAATCGGTCGACTGTATCTCTGATGTCGAAAAACCGGTTATAAAATTAAACTTACCGGATTCGGTTTTAAACAAACGGTCCTCAAATGCCACCATCGGCGCCCCTGGGACACGCTTATGGGATTCCAACAAGGACTCATACGTAATACCTGATTTCTTCAGCGGCTTAATTATTTTTCGAATCCAACTCTCCGGCGTACCGGCCATCTCATCGCCAAAGCCTAAGAAATGGGCGAGGTCCCGGTAGATTTCAAAATCGCTCCGCGTATTGCCGACAGGCTCGATAGCCGGATTAACCAATCCCACTAGATTATGCCAATAGCTGCCTATAACATCATGCTCTTCTAAAAACGTGGTTACGGGAAGCACAACATCCGCGCTCTCGGCGGTGTCGGTCATAAATTGTTCCAACACAACCACAAAATCAATATTCTTGAGCGCCTCGGCGACAGATGTGATATTAGGCGATTGATTTAAGGGATTACCACCGTTAATAAAGGCCATCTTTATTGGAGGATCATCCAACTCGGCAATCGCCTTGCCCAGTAGCGGTTTGGGTATCTTCCTCGAATGCCGGGCGAATTCTTTGCCCTTAACGGATTCGTCAAAGTAGTCGAGCTCATCATGCCCGTGGTTGATTCCACCGCCGGGTATCCCGATATTGCCGGTTATCGCTCCAAGCGCATCGATGAGACGGAATGTCTCCGCGCCCCACGCGTATCGCTGAAGTCCCCAGCCGCAAACAATCGCCGCCGGCTTTTTCCCGCCATAAAGCGTTGCAAGGCCGGTAATATTTTCAATCGAAACACCGCATTTGTCACTTAGCGTTTCCATATCAAAGCTATCCACAAGGCTTCGATATTCGGCAAAATTTGCCGTGTGGTTGTCAATAAAACTCTTATCCGCCAGGTCTGACTCAATGATTATCTTTGCCATGCCAAGAGCCAGGTACCCATCCATACCGGGTTTAGGGCTTATGTGCATGTCGCAAAATCTTGCGGTATCGGTGGCGACGGGATCGATAAGAATAACCCGTGCGCCCCCGGACCTGGCTTCTTTGAGGATATGCGTCAAGTGCATATTCGTTTCGGATGGGTTTCTTCCCCATACGACAATTAATCTGGAGTTCAACAGATCAAGGGGATCGTGGCACGTGCGATAACCGAAATCCATCGTTTGCCCGGCGATACCGGCGCCGCCACAGAGACTGCCGGATGCTTCCGTCACCCCGCCCAACAGGTTAAAGAACCTTTTATTGAGCATTTTTAAGGCTCCTAGTGAACCAGAACCCTGGTAATGGAGGACGGAGAGGCTTCCATATTGGTCGATGGTCTGAACAAGCCTCCCCGCAATAGCGGAAAGCGCCGTCTCCCAGGATATCTCCCGCCAGTTTCCATCAACTTTAATAAGGGGCTCTAAAATCCGGTCCTTGCTGTAGAACCGCTGGATATAATTGAGGGCTTTTCTGCATAAAAAATGCTTGGTGATTTCGTGGTCTTTCGCGCCGGTTAATCCGACCAACCGGTCGTTGGTCACGTAAACGTTAATGCCACATGCATCCGGACAATCACGGGTACAGGTTGTAAGAACGGTGCGGCGTTCGGACATCTTCATCTCCTACTGCTAATAATTAAATACTTCAATGTCTGCGCGTACTACTATCAGTGACATATACGATTGCTTTATTACATTACCTGCCGTTTGGATAATAATTGTACGCTGTGATCCGACCCCATACGGAAACAATAAGCTTAATTCTATGTCTTTCTCAGAAAATATTGAAGCTTTATTTGCCGTAAGATTTAAAGGGTCGCCAACCCGTTTACGCTAACCATTAACATCGGACTCATGCCGGAGAAGCTTTAGGACTTAAGAAGCAAAAACAGTGCTAGATGAGCTAACGGTGCTACAGATGGATGTCCTCAACTCGGCGACAAGACCCCTCTTGAGGCGGCCTCTACGCCTAACCTCAATAGTGATAATAACTTATCTCATGGAGCAGCACTCGTTTAAACGTTGCCGAGGTATACGAAGTCGAGTTTTTCTCGTGCGATATGCTCTGCGAGGTGCAGCGTATCCAATGGCGTCGGCTCGGTCGCCAATTTGTACGATGGAAAATACCTTGAAAAATGAAGGGGTGTGTCCTTGCCCAGCGTGCCGGCAACCCAGTCAACCAGCTTCTCAATATCTTCTTTTGAGTCGTTTAGCCCGGGAATGACCAGGTTGGTTATCTCGATATGGCAATATTCCTTCGATAGCTCGGCTGTTTTCAGCACCGGCCTGAGATGCCCGCCCACCTTATGGTAAAACGATTCGCTAAATCCCTTCACGTCGATGTTCATCGCATCGATAAGCGGCAACAGCTCTCGAAGCGGCTCCTCCATGACGTAGCCATTGGTAACAAGCACGTTGTACATACCCGCTTCCTTAACCAGAACCGCGGTATCCTTAACATATTCATACCAGGTGAACGGCTCGTTATAGGTGTAGGCGACACCGATACACTCGTTCGGAACATATTTTCTCGCCAGTTCGACAACCTGCTTCGGGTCAAGCCTTGCCGTGAATTGCTTTGTAACGTCCTCGATTTCAATCCCGGGAAAGCTATCGCTTGGCTGGGCTATGTTCCAATTCTGGCACCAGGGACAGCGCAGATTACACCCGATGCCGCCTATTGAGAAAATAGTCGAGCCCGGATGGAAGTTATAGAGCGGCTTTTTCTCGATCGGATCGAGGTACGACGAGCTGACCCGCCCATACTCCATCGCATAAAGAGTTCCGTCTCTGTTCTTTCGAATAAAGCAATAGCCGCTCTCACCCGGCTCGATCAAACACAGCTGGGGGCACAGGCGACACTTGACCTTATTCTCTGCCCTTTTTTCATAAAACATCGCTTCTTTCATAGAGCTAACCCGCAATCACTTCGTATTATCTGCGAACAGCGGCGCCAGATCCCGCAGCTATCCGGCGGCAGCCATCTTCTCCTTGCCTTCAAGAACATTGATAATCGCCCGGATAAACGCCGGAAGGTCGGATACGTTTCGCGAAGTGACGATATTGCCATCGATTACCACCTCGGCGTCGACAATTATAGCGCCGGCGTTTTTAAGATCTACGGTAATCGACGGCCATGAGGTCATCGTTTTTCCGCGAACGATGCCCACGGAAATCAAGAGCGACGGCCCGTGGCAAATTGCGGCCACGAGCTTTCCCTGGTCGTAGATATCCCGCACAAACCCAACCGCATTATCGCTCAGGCGAAGCTTATCCGGAGAGCACCCACCGGGAATAACAACGGCATCAAAATCATCGGCGTTAACATCATCAAAACTCATATCGGTCATGACCTCTTCCTGCCGGTGGTGGCTTACGAGGTTTTGTTCGGCTTCGATACCGATTACAACAACACGGGCGCCTTCCTGCTGCAGGCGCTCATACGGCTGCTTGAACTCCTGCTCATCAAACTCGTTCGCGATAACTATCGCGATATCCCTCGTCTTAAGAGACATAACGGGCCTCCCTTTATAGTCAATACGTATATACAATAACTCTTTACGCAATAACTCTTTACGGTACCCGCTAATCTTTCTTCATAGGGAAGTGACGCGCGTGCATACCATGTTTACCGAACTTACCGTGTTTGCCAAACATGCCTTGTTTGGCAAATTTTCCCCATCCGCAGAGCCCCATCATTGTCTTTCCCATCATCATCTTGGATAGCTTTAGGAGTGTCAGACCAAACACGACGCCGAAGATTAGTATGACGGGCCCCATGTCTATGATGGGCTCATACTTAACACGATCCGCCGTAACGGTTATAAAGCCGAGGGGTTTAACCTTAACACCCATACCGACGCCGGCGCCCTCACCTTCCGGCCCGGCTTCGGGCTCATTCTGTTTCACCGGACCTTTACCACCGCCGCCTCCCCAACCGTATCCGATTGTCCCAACCGGAATCACGACCTTATCTCCGATTTGTCGCGACTCACCAAAAATCATCTCAACGTTTAACCCGCCCAACTGCGACATAATCTTGTCGACCGTATTGTTAAAATCGCTCACATCGTCCACCCCCCATAGTTTTTCGTTTTAATTAAACTAATTGAACTATTCCCATGAAGGTTGAAATTTAATACGGAGTACGTAGCGGCTAGATTATTCGCTTAAGCGATAAGCAGCAATACCCGCTATGATAAGGGCGAATACAAAACCCATGGGATTAAACCCGTATCCGGCGGCCAGAAGCCCGATCAATGTTGTCACTGCAGCGATCGCCATGAAGGCGGGGCCGCGATTTCCCCTCGCACCCCTGCGGACAGCCTCACCAACCAGCAGGCCGAAGATAAGACTAACGAAAAGGGAGCCGCGAAACCCCATGCTTAAGACGAAGCCACCAATAACTGAGGCAGCCAACCCGGCCAACGCCGCTCCGATATACTGGGATGGTTTCCCCTGCCGCAACATTCCCCTGTTCGGCGCGGCGCATTCGCGGCACTTAATGCCAACCGGAGTATACACCATACACTCCGGGCAGAGGCCTTCGCCGCAGTTGCTACAGGAAACGTTTGTTTCTCGATTTGGATGATTCTTGCAGTTCAATATACACTCACTCTTATATAATTACATAGTTTTTTTGCGGAGTTCACACTGTGACCCCTGCATTTATAGTCTAACAGCCCCACCTGCCCCGGTCAAAAAACACCGATCGCCACCGCCGCAGGAGGAGCTGTTGCTAAACAGCTTGCGGGCGGAGCTGAGTATTAATGCATAAAAAAACAGCACCTGAGTGCTGTTTGCTTATGGGGCTTCTTTGTCCAAGTGAGCTACATGTTCGCCGCGTGGGAGCAGCTGCATGCATGGTCGCGGTACATCTCGACTTTATTTCTGCCTTTGTCTTTTGCTTTATAAAGAGCGATGTCCGCACTTTTAATAATGCCTTCTTTAGAGATAGAATCGTTTGGATATGTGGCTACGCCGATAGATATGGTTAGCTTACCGAGTGGCTGGTTTTCCTCTCCTATAAACCGCGCTTGCTCGACATCGGCTCTAATACGCTCGGCAACGGCCGCCGCGCCCACTTTATCCGTCTCTGGGAGAACAACGCACATCTCTTCGCCGCCATAACGGTACACGGAATCGATATCTCGCACCGCATTTCGAATAATTTCGGCAACCGATGCAAGGGCCTCGTCACCCAGCTGATGGCCGTTATTATCGTTGTATTGCTTAAAATGGTCTATATCGATCATTGCAAATGATAGCTGTCTCTTACAGCGCTTTGCTCGACTGAGTTCGAGGCTTAAGTCGTTATTAAGCTTCCTGCAATTATAGAGCCTTGTTAGCGGATCTATAATACTTAAGTACTCGGTTTTTTGGTGCAGCTTGTTAACATCTCGTTCCGTCCACACCCAACCGATTATGGCTATTAGCAAGAGCGGTATGAAGACGGCAAAATGGTTGATTAACTCTGCTCGAACCTGATCGAGGATATACTTTTCATCAATACCCGCTCTAACTATCCATGGAACCTTTGATGCCGTGGTGAACGCATACACCCTATTCGTTCCGTCTGCAGACATCGCTTTATATGTTCCCTCGGTCTTACCCAGCATGAGCTTATAGCGATCGGCATCGGCGATATTCTTGCCTACCCATTTCTTTGGGTCTTTGTTCCTGGCGATATACGTGCCCATGTTATCGACGACACTGATCACCGTGTGTTGGGTGATATTAGTCTTCATGAGTTTATTCTGGATCTTCGTTAGATCAAAGGCCGCCGCCACAAGGCCGATTCTTTTGCCCGACATATCAAAAACCGGATATGTCACGTGCGTCACCGGCATTCCCGTGAGTTTGCTATACATGAAATCGCCAACCGCTATGCCGTTCGCGACTATGCCCCGGCGATAGCATCCGGTATCGCTTACGTTTACTTTTTTAGCGTCCTCGCTTTTTGCCATCTTCTCGGACATTGCAGCGACCTTGAGGTTGCCTTTAACGTCGACAAAAGCGATGAGATGATAAAACGGGTATTTCGGAACAATCTGATCCAGGTAGATTTTAACCGCCGGCCAGTTTTGGGTGCGCACATCTTTTAAGTTCGCGATAGGAATAAGAACTTCACCGGTAGAGTTGATGTACTCATCGATGTCATGCGCCACGCTTTTTACAAGGCTCAGGTTTTTTGCCTGTATTTCCGCTTCAAGGCGGTTGTTAATATCAATTGCCTTATAAATTGAAAAAGCGATAAACGGCAGCAACATGACCGCCAGAAGAATATACAATCTTCCCTTTAAAGACGAACGTTGTTTATAATCGTCGGATGTAGTGGAACGCACTTAAATACCCCTCAAAAAATAATGATGCGTGTAGGAGTTATTATCGGCTGTTTTGTTACATGTCTTTAACAATTATAACTAGAATTGTAGTGTATATTTTGTAGTGTATTTTTACGTCGCCTGCCTGCTATTATATCGGGGATTGCTTGTTTTTCTTCACGCGCATCCTTATTCCTACAACCACCTGCCAGCCAATAAAGAGGAATACGGTAGCGGTTGCGGCTATGGTTATGAGGTCTGTAGTTGAGTATCTGGATCTGAGGTTCATAACATCAACCTGGTTTAGGCCGATTTTCCAGTTCGATGGGTCGAATTTCGAGTTCGAGCTTAGCTCCCCGATTTCCACTTCGCTGATGTAATTCACATCAGGATAGATGCCTTTGTATACGCTATCTATATCGAGCTTAATATACTTTGTCTCCACCGGTTTTAGCGGCAGGTATTGCATTTGAAGTTCGTCTTTAAGCTCGAAGCGCTGGCTTGTGCCATCGGAAAACCGCAGCGTTATCTTGCGCGGGCGATTATACGTCTTATACATGCTTCCAAGGGTACCGTAGCCGGGTATTATCCTGAATTCCCGAACCCATTTCTTTTTTTCGAAGAAGAATATCGCCCACGAGTCTTTCCCTGGCCCACCGACGCCCCATGCGGTTGTGGGATCCCCGTCAACCAAGTTCTTAGGGCCCCACTGGTTTCCGTTATCCTCATGGATGCCCGATACTCTGATACTCTGTATAAAGTGATAATCTTTATCTGGGAAAATCCCTATTTCCATGTTCCCGTGCGGAACATAATTGGTGAAGCCCCAGGTCAGTTGATCTTTGCCGGACGTGAATCCGATGGGTAGAACCGCGAATTTTCCGGTAAACTCACCGAACCCCTGCGGGTAAACAAGGGCTCTTTCGTTGAGATCGCCCATCAAGCGGACGACATACGTGGCCTCACCGATTGAGCCTTTCCACGTCGATCCGGGATCGAGCGGGATAACGATTTTGTTACTCCACGGCATCATTCGTATCCAGTACCTATGCACAACAACCCTTCTCTGGTCCTTTATCAGCAGTACGTTATGTACATACCAGTTAATGTTGCCGTACATGTTGCCGATTTTCTGATCGGTCGTTTTTACGTTGCGTGTGTCGACTTCGTTGCCATCCACGTAGGCCTTGAAATTAAAAATCCCGTATTTCAGAGCGCTTTTGGAGTTGATATCCTCCGGCACTCCCATTACGAATTCTTGTTCCTGGCCGGCGTTGTGAAATTGATAGACGTTCTCTACTTCAGCAAAGCCATTTCTGAGCCATATCTGCATTACTTGTTTTTCAAGCTCTATGTCTGAGCTGTCCTGGGGTTTTATTGGGACTCCCGAGGAACCTAGATATGCGCTGTTCGCATATGCGGTTGTTGGGACTATGAGGATCAAAAGTGCAGCCAGTACCAAGATGCCAATAAATCTATCTCGTTTCATATATTCACCTTGAAGCCAAAAGTCGGCCTTACCTCACTTCATTATCTACTCCGACATCTTACTATATATTCTATAGAAAATTCATCCAATTGGCGACGTTTTGTTGATTTAATGCTTTGCAGGTAAATTGTATAATGAGCGTTAGTAGGCAAGGCGCTATAATATTTAGGTTACGGGAGTCTTCGCTTTGGGAAAAATAAACGAGACAGGAGAGTAGATATATGGCGGTAAATAACTATTTTAAAGGTTGGAGATGTAATGATGAGCGTTAGGAAGATCAAAACGGATGTTTATGCAGTTGGTGCGATTGATTGGGATAGGCGCCTGTTTGATGCGCTGATTCCCCTGCCCGAAGGAACGACATATAACTCATACCTGGTTAAGGGCGGCGAGAAAACGATGCTGATAGAAACGGTTGATCCGACAATGACACATGTATTGCTGGGCAATCTGAAAGAATTGGGGGTTGATAGCATTGATTATGTCGTCGCTAATCATGCCGAACAGGACCACTCTGGAAGCTTACCTGTTGTGCTTGATGCCTTCCCTATGGCACAGCTTGTCTGCTCGAATAAATGCAAGCCCATGCTTATCGACCTTCTCGCTATCCCGGAAGAGCGATTTCACACCGTAGAAAACGGCGCAACGCTTGAGCTTGGCGGCAAAAGCTTGCAGTTCCTCTATACGCCATGGGTGCACTGGCCTGAGACTATGGTGACGTACCTTAAGGAGGATCGCATCCTGTTCTCTTGTGATTTCTTGGGCGCCCATCTAGCTTCAAGCGATCTTTTTGTGGATGACAAGGCGGCGCTACATATAGCGGCAAAGCGGTATTTCGGCGAGATCATGATGCCGTTCAGGGCTGCAATACAAAACAACCTGGATAAGATAAGCGGGCTTGAGATCGATATTGTCGCCCCGAGTCATGGGCCCCTCTATAACAAGCCGAGAACGATCATCGAATCGTATCGGGATTGGGCCGACCCGGAGCCTAAGAACCTTGTCGTTATTCCCTATGTGACCATGCACGGGAGCACGAAACTGATGGTCGATCGCCTGGTTGGGGCGCTGATCGACCAGGGTGTTACTGTTGAGCAGTTTGATTTGACGTCGGTGGATCTCGGGGAGCTCGGGATCGGGCTTGTTGACGCTGCCACCATCGTTCTCGGAGCGCCGACCGTGCTCATGGGAGCACATCCCCTGGCGCTCTACGCAGCGCATCTTGCCAATGCTCTTCGCCCAAAGTTGAGATTTGTCTCGCTTATAGGCTCGTACGGCTGGGGGACAAAAGTGGTTGAGCAAGTAAGCGGTATTCTTACTAATCTTAAAGTAGAGGTAATCGAACCCGTTATCGTTAAAGGGGCGCCAACGCAGGAGACGTTTGCTGCGCTGGACCGCCTTGCCGGTGAAATTGCGGCCAAGCATCGCGAAAACGGCTTTAAGGCTTATTCTGATTAAGCGCTAACCTGCAAGCGATTATGGTTAGTATCCAATCTTGATGGAAACAGGCGGAGGTGCTATTAATATGTGAACGCGTAATATCTTTTAGCTATTATCGGGGGCACCCGATGAGGAGGCTTGCTTGAAAGTACCAGAGGTCATCGAAAAAGACACAGTTAAAGCCACAAAAAGCAATTACCACTGGTATGTCTTGGCAACTGTATTCGTAGGAACATTTATGGGGCCGCTTGATTCGAGCATCGTCAATATCGCTATTCCGTCATTGACCAAGTACTTCTCCGTTGGGATCACGACGGTGGAATGGGTTGTTATGGCCTACCTGCTCACCACATCGTCCCTGCTGCTAAGCACCGGTCGCCTTGGCGATATGGTGGGACATAAGCGGATTTATATTATAGGTTTTCTTACTTTCACGGCCGCCTCTGCTTTATGCGGTATTTCCGGCTCAGTCCAGCAATTGGTGTTTTTTCGAGTCGTGCAGGCTGTTGGGGCGACATGCATGTTTTCCAGCAGCCCCGCAATATTAACCGATGCGTTTCCGACCGAGCGCGGCAAGGCCCTCGGTTTGATCAGTATCTCGGTTGCCATAGGATTAACGGTCGGCCCGACGCTTGGCGGGTTTATCGTGCACAATTTCGGGTGGAGATGGATATTCTTCGTTAATATCCCCATCGGCATCATAGCCTCGATTATGGCGGCTTTTATCCTTAAAGAGAGCAAGTTGCCAACGGTAAAACGTTTTGATTTCGCCGGCGCGACAATGGCGTTTTTGGCCCTCTTCTCTGTCTTGCTCGCACTAAGTATGGGGGATAAGTGGGGTTGGCGGTCGTCTTCAACCATCGGGCTGCTGCTTGCGGCCGTCGTATTCGCCGCCGCATTCCTCTATTTTGAAAACAAAGTCGAGGAGCCGATGCTTGATTTATCGCTTTTTAGAATCCGACTCTTTACGACCGCAAATATCAGCGCGTTAATAAACTACGCATCCCTTTTTATTGCTACATTCCTGACGCCCTTCTATCTGCGCGACGTCTTCGGCGAATCTATCCAAACAACCGGTTTGGTATTGACTGTAATACCGCTTTTTATCGGACTTGTCGCACCGATTTCCGGGACCCTCTCCGACAAGATAGGGTCGCGCATGCTTTCCTCGCTAGGCCTGACGATCAACGCGCTCGCACTGTTGGGGTTATCACGGACATCGGTCAGCACCGGAATCCTGCCGGTAGCACTTTTTCTTGGTCTCTTCGGATTCGGAGCCGGGCTGTTCCAGTCCCCTAACTCGAGCGCAATTATGGGGGCGGTCCCGCGGCATCGCCTGGGTATCGCTGCAGGTATGCAAGCAACAATGCGAAGTGTCGGGATGGTGCTGGGCGTGGCTATGGCGGGTGCGATTGTCGGCACGTACGCCCCGGCGGGACCCGCCGATCCGCACATGGCATCGGCGATTCATATCGCATTTGTTTCCGGATCGGTTATTGCAGGAATCGGCGTCGTCGCCTCTCTTGTGCGCGGTGGTGCGGTATCCGTCACACAAGGCGCACTAAGTGGCCCTGCAGGGCCGGGTAAGCCGGATCAAGGCTAAAACGGTGACTGGCAAACCGGGAAGAATTTTCTATAAGTTTTCGATATTTTCCTGGAGGTTTTCAAGGATGGCGAGCGACCAGCCTAAAAACCCCATGAAGAAGAAATTGTCTTCGTCGTGGTCGCCGATATGCCACAATGCGTGCGCAGTCTCGCCCGGGCTGAAGCCTACCCAGGGGATAGATAACTCTATAAGCGCTTCCTCGACATCTAGAATCAGGTCTTCAAAATCGTCATCCAAAGAAACAAGGCGGTCTACCAGGGCAATGAGGCCGTCGGTCTCGCTTTTAAGCTCAAACAGATTTTCGGCGAAGTAATTCGTCATGTCCTCGGGGCAACCTTTTGATATAAGCTTCTTTACGACAACGCTATACTGTTGCCTGGAGTGGGCCTTTACCTCGTCCTTTAAGCCTTCACCGAGTTCGTTGGTCTTAAGCCCCTCGAGCACCTCTTCAACCTCATCCATATCCGCATCCTGATCCGTCTCTTCACTGAGCCAGTTTTCCGTCAGCGCGCTCACCTTGTCCATGAGCACATAGTAGCTGCGCCCGAATTGCTCGGAGAAATGGCGGAGGCTCTTTACCGCTTCGCGCATCTCAAGTATTTTCCCTGCGATATCCGTAGTCTCCGTCGCCTTGATGAGGTCGTTGGCCTTTGCGGTAAAATCCAGCGCTTGCATATACATTTGGGCCAGGTTATAGGCGGGTTTTACCGCTATCATTTGAGGAACCTGGCACTCTATGAGCTTCTTATATATCGCCCTATTTATGTTGGTCAAACCATTCTCGCGATTTGACGAATTAATCAGGTCTTTATTGTGGTCCATTAACATCCCTTCATAATGTTATTTATATCCATAAGCCGAATCGGTCAATAATTGTCTCATTATACAACTTTAGCGACCAAATAACTTTATCCAACCGATGGGTTAAATACCTTCACGGCGGGAATAAAGAAATCAGTGCCGACAAGAGTTATTTCGTAAATATACCGGGCAACCTTAAGTGCATTAATAAAGGATTCATAGCAAAGGATTAATAATTGAGGGCTGACTAAAGTTAAGGTGGTTTTTATGGATGTTTTTGACTTTGCACTCCTGTTTATTATAGGGTTTATCTTCGGCTTGTTTGGTAGGCTGATTTATGCGCGCTTGACCGGGCGGTTAGGGCCGGAATTAACGCGAAACGAGAGTAATGTAAGATATATCGATACCGCGCCGAGCCGCAAGGCCCAGACCGATACGCCAACCGAGCAGCAAGAGTCGCCGGAGAAACGGGCCGCTAATCAATAAGGACTCACAGGAAACAACGTCCCCCTTTAATCGAAATATTTTGCGCGCATGGCTTCGGAAATCTCTCGTGCGAGCGTGAAGGTGCGCTCGGCAAGGTCGGGCCTCATCACGCCGGTGCCGCAACTGGGTGTTATAAGGGCCTGGTTGATGAGGACCTCTTTATCTATTCCTTTATCCACGAGAAGCTGCATGCCCTCTTCCAGCCGTATGATAAGGCTTTCGGTGGTTTCCCCTGCAACCGTCTCGGGCGTGGGGAGCCCGGAGGGGACGATGCCCCAGGCAAGAACCCCTCCTCTATCCAGGAATGATTTAATTTCCGCAGGATAGAGGGCCACGGTTTCGCTGTAGTCGTAGGCATCGAAACTTATAACGTCCACGTTGGTTTGGGCAAGAAGACTCCAGTCGGTGTTGGCGCAACAGTGAATCCCGGTGAAACCGTCGACCGCGTCGATTATCTCGTTAAAATACTTGATTACTTCGTCCCGGTCGAGGCTCACAAAGGCCGAACCGATGGATGTGATGTACGGGTCGTCGATAAAGATCAGTGCGGGAAGATCGGGCCGCACCTCTTTAAACTTTTCGACCTGGAATTTTGCCTTCATGGCGAGCGTCTTGACAATACCCTCGCGCAGGACGTCGTCGTAGAATCCGGGCTTTTTGTTTTGGTCGGAGACAGTAAACCCTATGGTTATTGGGCCGACTATGTGCCCTTTGAGCATTTTTATGTCTGGATACCGGTCTTCCTTTAAAATCTCGAGGAACCGGTAGAGGCCCTGCGCATGTTCGCGACTTATCGCCAACCGGTCGATCTCGTTGTTTATATAGTGCCCGTAAAGCACCTCGAGTTCACCGACGATATCCCTGGTCGTATCGAAATAAATCCTGTTCGAAGCCTCGTCCACGACTATGCCCGGCATACCCTCGGTGCACTGCACGTATATGTTTTCCTTAAAGCCCAGGTTGGGTAGTTGCGGCCACATCGGGATATCACGCAAGTTATCGAACACCAACCGGCATGCGGCATCAACGTCGGTATGCGGCACACTCCCTATGGCAGTGGCCATGCATTTAGCCTCAAAAGACATGTGGGTCTACCTCGCTGTTATAGATTTGTCAGGACGGGGTCGTAACAACGCCGTCCCGCTTTTATTATACATAATTATCAGTCTGAATTCTGGCTTCTGACTCCCCGCTTCTTCTCTTAGAATTGGACTTTTATCGCTCGTACCGGGCATGCGTTGATGCAAAGCTGGCAGAAAACGCATTTTTCCTGGTCGAAGGCGAGTTTCCAGTCGGAACCCATTGTGAGAGCGCCGGGGCGGCAGACGCCGGTGCAGGAGCCGCAATCTACGCATCGCTCGCGGTCTACGATGATGTCTTTAATCGCTTCCTGGATGCCGACGTTTTGCTCTTTTAAAAAGGCAATGCCTTTTTGTATCTGATCGGGCGCACCCTCAAGGTCCATAACCAACATACCCTCGTTTTCATCGATTTGCGCACGGAGGATGTTCGGGATAAGATCATAGTCCTTTACCAGGTGGTACGTTAACGGTTTTTCTATGCTTTCCTCCGGGAAGTGAAGGACGATTTTTTTCTTTGCCATTTAAATCTCCTCCTCTGTAACGATCTCAAGAGGCTTCACCGACTGACCAAGCTTGAACGTTTCGACCGGCTGCTGGACGAAGAACTTTCCTTCCTTAACCCAGGTCTTCAACGTCTCGGCAATCTTTCTTGCCCTGGTGTAACTCGATATCGGGGCCGTTCGCACCTGCTTGCCGTTTATCTCTATCTTGCCGCTTCTCAGCTCGGCGTAACTTACCCGGCCGAAATTCGGTTTTGAGCGCTGCGGGACGCTGTAGTCCACTATCGTCGTGTAAATATCCTTATCGCTTATGCTGGCCTTCTCCACAATATCCTCGTCGAGGACGGGTATGGGCACGCCGACGCCGACAAACATGGTCGTACCATAGTTATGGAAGGTCGCGGCCCTTATGAAATCGGTATTCATTTGTTTTAGATTGCCGATCAGCGCCAGTGTGCCGGCCGGTGAGAGCGGGACACCGTTTTCGCCGCGCGCCTGCTGCGGATTAAACTGCGTGCCCTGCCAGGCGACATAGCCTTGCGTGCCGGCCAAAAATACCCTTGTGCCTATGCCGATCGTCCTATAGAACGGGTCGTTTATTAACGGGCTCAACTGGCTCGCGCTGCAGTATGTGGCATTGCCGAGGCGCGGGAGTAACGTCCCCATATAGGTATACAAAATGCGAGCCGACGAGTTTACGGCTACCGCGTAGTTCTGATAGGCGTTCCTCGGATTAAACAGGTATGCCTCGTTTATGACATCCTTGTTTATATAGGTTTCTATCTCTTTTCTTGGATAGCAGTCGGTGCCGTAGGATTTTGCCACCAGCTTCACTTTCTTGCCGGCGATCAAATCTTCTATGACGTGCGCGCCGCCGTAGGCCATACCTAAGACCTCGGAAAGCTCGGTCGCACCGATGTATGCATCGACCGCCGCCACACCCGCGTACGCCGGCACATCGTTAAGCCAAACTTTCGCCATTCTTATCGGTGGGTCGGAGTGGCCGAAGTTGATGAAAGCCCCAGTCGAGCACATGGGCCCAAACGTCCCCGTGGTTATGACATCTACCTTCCGGGCTGCTTTCGCAACGCCCTCGTCTTTGACGATGTCGATGATTTCTTCAGCGGTCACGACAACCGCTTCGCCGCGTCGAATCTTTTCGTTAATCTCTTCGTACGTTTTCTTGACGGCCATATAACCTCCCTTGCACCGCGCCCACCTTTTCGGCTGGGCTTTTATTTTTGTCTTACATAACAAAAAACCCCTCAATCCCATATGGGACGAGAGGAAATTTCCCGTGGTACCACCCAAATTCACCCGGCCCCTTCCGCGTCGAGGAAGTGTCTTCACTTATCAGGTGCCGGCTGCTCTTAATCCAGGTAACGGCTGGAACCGTCCGGTTCTACTCGGGCGCACGGTTGGCGCCGTTTCTTCCGGAAGCTCTGGGGCCATGTTCGGTCTTCTCGCCGCCCCGGCTTTCACCTTCTCCGGGTCGCTTTAGCGGTCAACCTCAGACCTACTCGTTCCCATTATCGCTATTATATCGCTTTAGCTACACCTAGACGCTGATAAGTGACAATCACCCCAAGTGCACTCGAGATTCTTCACAACGCTTCAGAATGACAGCTAAGCAAGTACCCATCATCACAATATAGTGGCTGTATCGCTATTAAACGCATTAGTGACATTGAATTTAAGCTAACACGGCGTTGTGTAGATTGTCAACAAAGCTATAAAGTCGACGATATATTTTAATTTTGAGAGCCGAACGGTCGCGAGAGCCGCAGAACTAGGGCTCGATCACATACTCATGCGTGATGTTCGGCCGGCCGGTCAGCGTCGCCCGTATTGAGCAGTATTTTTCTTCGGACAGTTTAATCGCCGATTCGAGCGCTTTTGCATCGATGTTTTCGCCCTTTACTTTATAGATGAGCTTAATATCGTTAAACGGCTTTGGAAACTCCTCCCCCTGGATTCCCTCGATCTCGACTGAAAAGCCGGTTACCTTTTGGCGTTTCTTTTTCATGATCGATATAACATCGATTCCCGTGCACCCGGCAAAGGCAATTAGAAACAACTCGGTCGGCTTGGGCCCAACGCCCTCCCCGCCTCCTTCAGGTAGGGAGTCCATCACTACGGGCATGTTGCGCTCGTTCACCCCGACAAACTGTTGGCCGTCTACCCACTTTACTTTCGCTTTCATGTTTTATACCGCTTTCCTTAAAAATAAATTTTTATGTGGCTTATATTGTGTGGCTTATAACTTCTAGAAAACTACTTTTGTTCATCCTACGACCTTTCTGCGTATGGCTACAAGCTTGTCAAAAAATATTTTCCTATAAACTACGAGTTCGGGACGATAATTGTCGATATTATGGGGCTTCCGCCCCACCTTGAAGCGTCGATTAAAAAGGCTGTTGAAGCCGGTCAAAAAGGCTTTATGCAGGAAGTTTAGATAAGAGTGAACTCTATTGGTCTGTCTCTGAGTGCTCCCGCCTCAGGTATAAGAACAGGATTAATAAAGCTGCGGGGATAAGTACCTCTGTGTAGATTAATTTAGAGCCGTTAGGGCTTTTCGCAAGGTCGTCTTTGCTTGTCGACGCGCCCGTTATGTCGGCTTGCTTACGTGCGGATTCGGACTCGATGCGCGCAATACCCTCTATGAAGCAGTTATAGACGTGCACGTAGGGTTGGCGATCAACGTTAACCCCCTGATAAATGCACGCAACCCGACCGTTTTTGATAATTCCCATAGAGTTGGGGTTGATACAGCAATAATTGCCCTCGTAATCCTTTGACAGCAGCATAAAAACTTCGGTTCCCACATCGGGGATGTCGGGCGTAGCATCGCACTCACCTCGCCTATGCTCGACCAGGATGGTCTTTGACTCGTAATCGCCGATAAGCACCTTCTGAATCGCAAACTTTCCGGTCACCCGCTGCCCCTGCTCAGAGCGCTGTGTAGCTTTAGCGATTACGATTAGCTGCGATTTAGTAATCATGTCCGCAGGAGAATAAAGAGCGAGCTTGGCATAAGCGGAAGATGGGCTCAGCAATACGAGCGATGCCACGATAACTACCAGTTTCAAAACAATACGCTGCATGACCGTACCTCCACGGATTTAATACGGTTGATATCCAGGCAAACCAAAGAGTTGCGCTTATCGTGCAAACAAGGGCTATACTATCATCCCCATATAGTACTATATCATAACACTACCGCAATCATAAATATCAATCTTTCAGTTAATTATGTAAGGTTTAGTAACATAGACATAGCCATCGCCGGTAAGATCGCAGAAGGGCTTTGGTGGGGGAGGTCTTTAGTTGTTTACCGTTTCTCAAGCGGGGCGTAATTAAGAAGCAGGGTTTTTTCACCCTCGGCAGCGAACAGAACCGTTACCTGGTCGGCACCCTTAACGGCCGTTATGCGGCCCTCTCCGAATTTTTTATGAAAGACGTTATCCCCGATATTGAAAGCGCCGATTTCAGACGGCGGTTTGGCTTTTACATCAACCTGCTCGGCGCTCTCGAGGAGATCCGCAGGGATCTCGTGCAAGAAGCGCGACGGGGAGTTGTAGTTTACCCCGCCCCAAAGATTTCGCGACCAGGCGTTACATAAGTAGAGCTTCTGCATGGCCCGGGTGATACCGACGTAGAAAAGACGGCGCTCCTCTTCAAGCTCGGCGGTCTCAGTCATCGACCGGATGTGGGGGAAAATGCCGTCTTCCATACCGACGATAAAGACGATATTAAACTCGAGGCCCTTAGCATTGTGCACCGTCATCAGGGTCACCGCGTTATTGTCGTCATCGTAGCTATCGATATCCGCGATCAGGGCTATCTCTTCTAGAAACTCGTCGAGCGTACAGGAGGCGCGGCTCTCCTCGAACTCTTTGATAACGCCGATAAACTCACGGACGTTCTCCGCCCTGCCTTCTGCCTCCACCGTCCCTAAAGCATCATACATTGCAAGGTAGCCGGTCGCATCCAGCAATGCCTTAGTAAGGTTCTCCAGGGTCTCTTTCTCCTTAACCCGCTGTAGCTCGTCGAGTAAGACCAGGAACTTTTTGATATTCTTAACCGCTGCGGTCGAGAGCTGGTTTATATCGTCGACGTTGTTGAGCGCCTGGGAAAAACTGATGTTGTGCTTGAGCGAGTAAGCGTCAACTTTCTGGATTGTCGTGTTGCCGAGTCCACGTCGCGGGACGTTGATAATCCTCTTTAAGCTGACCGTATCCTGCGGATTCGAAAGCACGCGCAGGTAAGCCAGGACATCCTTGATCTCGGCGCGCTCGTAGAACTTCAAGCCCCCGATAATCCTATAGGGTACGCCGTAGCGCAGGAAAATCTCCTCAAGAACGCGTGATTGTGCGTTCGTGCGATAAAACACGGAGAATTCTTTATACTGCCTGCCTTTCTTTACCATCTGCTCGATTTCGCCGGCGACAAAGGTCGCCTCCTCGTGTTCGTTTTCGCCCTGGTAACGGACGATGGGGTCTCCCTTGCCATTTTCGGTCCAGAGCGCCTTCGGCTTGCGCGAGCGGTTGTTCTGCATGACATAATTAGCCGCGTTAAGGATCGTCTTTGTCGAGCGATAGTTTTGCTCGAGCTTGATAACGCGGCAATCCGGGTAGTCGCGCTCAAACTCGAGGATATTTCGTATATCCGCCCCGCGGAACCTATAGATCGACTGGTCCGCGTCTCCGACGACGCAAAGGTTGCGGTGCTTGCCGGCCAGCGTTCTTATCAGCTCATACTGGGCAGGGTTGGTATCCTGATACTCGTCGACCAGGATATATTTGAACTTCTCCTGGTAGGCATCGAGAACCGACGGGAAGAGCTGGAACAGGTTTACCGTCACCATGATGAGATCATCAAAATCCAACGCGTTGCTCTTGTAGATGCGATCCTGGTACAGCTTGTAGACATCGGCGACCACCCGCTCGGCGTATGTTTGCGCGCGCGCGCGAAAGGTTTCGGCATCCATCAATTCATTCTTGGCGCTTGAAATGGCGGCGGCGACTTTATTCGATGGGTAGCGCTTGTTATCGATGTTTAAATCCCTCATGCAGTAAGTTATAAGCCTGCCCGAATCGTTGCTGTCGTAGATGACGAAGTTCTTGCTGTACCCAAGGCGCTCCGCCTCCTGTCGCAGCACCCTCGCGCATGTCGAGTGGAATGTGCTTATCCACATCGCCCGGCTCACCCTCCCCACGAGCGCGGCGATGCGCTCCTTCATCTCGTTAGCCGCCTTGTTTGTAAAGGTAATGGCCAGGATATCGAAAGGACTTATATCCTTTTCTTTTATAAGGTAGGCGATCCTGTATGTAAGCACCCTTGTCTTACCGCTTCCCGCCCCCGCAAGGATGAGAACCGGCCCGTCTTTATGTGTTACCGCTTCTTGTTGAACTTGATTTAAGTTATCCAGCATTTGCTTTCCTCTTATCGCGATTTTCGGACTTACCCGTGATGCGCACAAAGAACATTTTACTATTTCTTGGGACATTAGGCAGCAGATGGTTTTGTATATTCCTCATAGGTGATGAATCTTTTACGCGTCGGCGTTATTGCGGTTGTCGTTTGGAATTAAAGCCATGAAAAGCACAAGCGCAATAAGTGAGACGGCGCTGCCGAAGAAAAACGGTGCGCTTGGGCTGATCTTATCCCACAAAAATCCTGCTATTAGACTTGCAGGAAGCAGTGCAATCCCTAACACTAAACTAAGAAAGCCGTATGCCGTGCCTCGCAAATTCTCCGGGACAAGATCGGCGGTAAAGGCTTTAAAGATACCCTCGGTAAAAGCATAATACAGACCATAGGCTGCAAATAGAAGCCAGATGGTAAATGGACTTTTTACCAGAGCAAAACCAAGGTAAACGATGGCAAATATCAAGTAGCCGGCGATGATTACGACTTTTCTCCCGATTCTATCTGAGAGGGCGCCGATAGGCGTGGAAGCAAGCGCGTAAACCGTATTAAAAACGAAATAAACAAGGGGGATTAAGCCAACCGCGACACCCACATTGTTTGCTCTTAAAATGAGAAAAGCGTCGCTTGAGTTGCCAACGGTAAAGATTAAAACTATAAGTAGAAACAGCTTAAACTGCCTGTTAAAGGGCTTAAGACTTAGCCTTAGATTTTCAACTTTTGCAGCTCTTACTTTTTCTTTAACAAAAAGAGCAAGAACAACAACACCGATAACGGCCGGGATAATGGCAAAGCTGAAATACAACCTGAAGTTATTATGTAACAGGGGCAAAGCGGCAAAGGCGATCAGGGGTCCAAAGGCGGCGCCCAGCGTATCCATCCCTCTATGAAAGCCAAACGCCTTGCCGTAATCCTCGCTGCTGGTTGAATCTGCTATCAAAGCATCCCTCGGTGATGTTCTGACGCCTTTCCCGAAGCGGTCGACGAACCGGGCAATTAACACCTGCCACCACACAAAAGAAAGGGCAAGTAACGGTTTTGCAATTGCGGCAAGGCCGTAGCCAAGTACGGTTAACCTTTTGCGTCTTTGGGTGCGGTCGGATAGCCAACCGGAAATAACTTTAAGTAAACTTGCCGTGGACTCGGCAATACCCTCAACTAAACCGACGATTGCAACCGGGGCACCTAGTACCGTGGTGAGAAATATCGGAATGAGCGGATACACCATCTCCGTGGAAATATCCGTAAAAAAACTGGTTAAGCCAACGAAGAAAACGTTCCTTGAAAAGCCCAAGATTTTTTTATTTTGCTGCTTCATTTACGCCTCTTTCGTTATCTATTTTAGCTGAAAGCGCCTTTAATTCCAGGTCGATTTTTTCAACCTTTTCCTTGTAAGCCTCAAGCTCAAGCTTTCTTCTTTGGATTTCGCTCTCATTTTTCTGCCGGTATTCAAGCCCTCTTACAACGGCCGATTCGACGCTACTTACCATCTCGGATACCCGGCTATTCAGCATACCCTTTAATGAAAGCAGGCTCTCATCTAGTCTCTCATAAAGATCGCCCCGGACTCGGCCGCAATGCATGCCGAAAAGATCCGTCAGTTTCTGTTTTGAATCTGTATAGATCATCTTTGCGGCAAACACTTTTGGAAGCATGCCTCGTACCGGCATGACGAGAAGATCAATACTGGTTGTCTCTTCGTCAAGGAGGTAATAGAAACGCTTGCTATCAATAAGCATAACGGTATCGACGATTTGTGAAAGGGAGAGCCCGAATATTTCTGATGCCGTGCTCGCAATCTCTTGAGCGATTTTGTTCGTCTCTTCAATGAGGCGCTCGGCGACCGCCTGAAAACCGCTCGACATCTTTTTCTCTTGTTCGCTTCGCCAGCGGGTAAAGATTGAAAGAATGATGCCTCTGACGGCCTCATCTAACTTCTCGGCGATTTCTCTTTTAGGTCCGGCTTTAACCTTTTGAAATTCAGATTCAAGCTCATTAATTGCTTCCGGTAGCCGTTCCTTATTTAAAGTCTCCACTTCCTCGTCGTATTGCTTAAGAAGCTCGCTGATTTGCCCCTTCATAAGGTAATGCGCATCCAGGCGCTTTCGCTCGATTTGCTCAACGTATTTCTTGAAATCCCCCAGTTGCTTTTCGACAATCTCGATAGGAGCCTCAAGGGTTTTAAGCTCAAGCTCGATATGCCGCAGTATGTTGTTCGTAGCCTGTAAGCCACGATTCACTGCAACAGTTAATATGAGCATGCCCTTCTCTTTAAGTAAAAATTCCGAAAGTTCACGCTCAAACTCAGGCAAATTGCTTTTAAGAAGCATCTCTTGGTTACCGTTCTGTCTGGCCTGAAGGGCCAGCCTGGCAGAAAGCGGGATCAAAGTTACGCTGTTGCCTAATGCTTGTTCTAAAACCTTTCTATTAAATGCGAGGGATTCTTCCCTCTCACCATCCGACAGATAATCAATCTTATTTTGGATAAAAAAGAGTTTTTCTATGTATTCCTTGACATCGGCAAGAAACGCTATCTCGGTCTTGCTTATGGGTGGGTCGGAAGAGACAAGAAATATAACCGCATCCGCTTCAGGAAGATAGTCGTAAGAGACCTCGGTGTTATGTTCGTAGATCGAACCGACACCGGGGGTGTCGACTAATATGACGCCCTCCTGTAAGTACTTGGACGGATACCTGACAATAACTTTCTTGGCACCTTTCTCGTTGCTGGGATTCTTACGCTCCGTCACATAATCGTCAAGCACTTCAAGAGATATGGTCTTTCTCTTGCCGTCTTCAAAAATGACCTCTGCTGAAGGGATATCCCCGTAGACCAGTTCGGTTATAATTGAGGTAAGCGGGACTACAGCCATCGGCAATACGGATTCGCCAAGTAAAGCATTGATAAACGAAGTTTTACCTCGTTTGAATTCACCCATAACTACAAGGTTAAACTTGTTATCAGTAAGCTTTTCAATCGCATATTCGAGCATATTGTTATTTCCAAGCGACTCATCATGATTCAAGTTTGCTTTAAGCTTACCTAAAGCCATAAGTGTCTCTGTTTTCGCTTCTGCGTAATTGATCAACAATTAAATCACCTCATAAAAATAATAGCCCCTACGCAAACTCGTAGGAGCTATTAGCATTAAAGCGATTTATGCGAGCCCCATCGCGATCGTATTCGTTTTGAGAGATTAGTATAAGCGATAGCTTGAAATATCGTCAATCCAATACTGATGCAATTATATCCGAAAACCAATGCTTATGCTATTAATCCGAACGGTGCTTTGATTATGATGTTTACCACTTTTAGCAGCTTATTTAACTATAAGAACACTGCTTTTTGAGTGATCTGCAACCTTGTCCGAAGTGCTTCCCAGTAAGAAACGATCCGCCAGCGTATGCCCTTTATGCGCAAGGATTATTAAATCGAAGTTCCTTTCTTCCGCAAACCGGATGATCACGTCAGCGGGATGTCCATAGGCGACTTTAGTCTTAAGCTCAACGCCTTTTTCCTTCGCTATTCTCTCTGCTTCGTCTTCTATAGCCTTAAAATAATTTTCCCTTTCGATACGGGCCTCTTCTACTTCGCCAATGATTGCAGCATAAGCCGGTAGCGGCCCCTCAACAGAGAGCGACCAAAGCTCGGCGCCAAATATTTGCGCCAACTCAATTCCTTTCTCAAGGGCTCTTATTGCGCCTTCAGAGCCATCATTAGCAACCAATATCTTCTTAAACATAACCTACCTCCCGATAAGTAAAACTCTCCCGCGTTTTTATAATAATAACGTCAAGACTCATTACTCTTCAAAACCGATCTTCGGCGAGAAGAAACGCTGCGCAATAATTGTCGGAATAATAGCACTGGCAATAACAACGGCTACCAGTATCGAAAATTGCGCTTTATTAATGATACCTGCATTCAGCCCATAAATAGAAGAGATAGTGCCAAAAGTTAGCCCTGTACTCATTAAAAGCGTTGTATAAGTAGCCGACTCAGGTATATATCGCCTAGAAACCGGCAGTACGCCTACAAACTTAGCGGCAATTTTTACTACAAAAAAGGCGGCCAAGAGAGATAAGTTAGCTATCAAAACGCTAATGGATATATTCATCCCGGCCTTTAGAAAGAAGAATGGAGTTAACAAAGCAAACCCAACAACACGCATTCTCTGCAACTGTAGCTTGTTTTTCTCATATAATTGGGACAGGACAAGTCCCAATATAAAGGCGGGCAGTACTGCGTGGCTTAAGCCAAGGTCGCCTAAATACATCAAGAGAAAGAGCACGAAAAACATGAGCTTTATTTCAGGCTCAATTACCCGTTCTCCATATCTCTTAAAAAACCACGGGCTGATCTTGGGTAAGATAATAATCAAAGCGATAGACACCAGCATGAAGACTATCGTAAAGGCATTAACCTGAACGAAAAGTATACTTAATGCCAGAACTGTAGCCAGGTCTGTTATAAAGGTCGCCGCCATTATGAGTTTTCCTATCTGTGTTCGATTTAAGCCCGTTTCCACAAGCACCGCATAAACTACCGCAAGAGATGTCGTAGAGAGCGCGATGCCTGCAATTTCTGACGCGCGTAAATCCCATCCGGCTATAAACCATGCAAATAAAAACGTGAGCACAAACGGGAAAAGAAAGCTTAAACCGCCTATTAGTGCGCTCTCTTTAAATTTAGCCCTTAAAAGTGGTATATCTACCTCAGCACCTGCTAGAAACGTTAAAACTACGCCTGCAAAGGTTCCCAGGAAACTAACCCAGGGCAATACCTTTATGCCAAGGTTCCCTGCAACGACGCCCAAAAATATCTCTATTAGCGCAACCGATATCCCGACTTCGACCGAAATTATGCTTGCCAGCAACACCAAAAATCCCATAACAGCGGTTGTAAAAAGTTCGTTCATAAAACCTATGCGTCTCCTTTCAAAGCAAAAAAAAATAGGCCCCTACCCCTCAAGGCAGGAGCCATTAGCATCAAATGCAAGTTAGCGAGCTCCATCGCTGAATTATAATTCTAAAGAGGCGGTCGCTATTTGTCAACAAGATTAATGCAAGATTAACGATTGAGATTAGACCACACGCTTGCCGACAACTTCAGCTATAGCTTTAACTTCACCCACCAACTGCTTTAGCTGCTCGGGTGTCAGGGATTGCGCGCCGTCGCAGAGGGCTTTTTTGGGGTTTGGATGGACCTCGATCATCAGGCCGTCGGCGCCTGCGGCGACCGCTGCGCGGCTCATCGGGATGATGTAGTCGGCGCGACCCATCGCATGGCTTATATCCACGATAATCGGGTGCGGGCTAAGCTTTTTGACCACCGGCACGGCGGAGAGATCGAGTGTAAAGCGGGTCGAAGGTTCAAACGTTCTTATCCCGCGCTCGCATAGGATAACGTTGGGGTTACCCGCGGTTGTAATATATTCGGTTGCAAGAAGCCACTCATCAATCGTAGCCGACATTCCTCTTTTAAGGATAACCGGCGTCTTGCTCTCGGCGGTTAAGGCCCCGATTTTCTTTAAAAGCGCAAAGTTCGCCATGTTGCGCGTGCCAACCTGGATCATATCAGCATACCGCAGAACCAGTTCGACATGCTCGGTATCCATAACTTCGGTTACCGCTTTGAGCCCATATTGCTTTGTGGCTTCGGTGAGGTATTTTAGCCCTTTTTCCTCAAGGCCTTGAAAGCTGTATGGGGATGTCCTTGGCTTGAATGCTCCGCCCCGCATATATGTGAGGCCGAGTTCAGAAATCGTTTTTGCAACCTCCATCACCTGCTCGCGGCTTTCAACCGCGCACGGCCCGGAGATAATCGTCATATGTTTGCTTTCAATCATGCCTTTCACCTAATCCAAGCTTTTCATCGTGTGCAGAATGGTTTCGTAGATACCCCTGAGGTCGTCATCGTAGAGGGGACCGTTATTTGCCGTGGTAATCTTCTGGAATATATTCTCTTCCCGTCCGGGGTCGTAAAGAGGCAGGTCGCTCTGCGCCTTAAACACCCTGATCTTTAACGCAAGCTCGGCTCTCGTATTAAGTTTCCGGACGATCTCGCGGTCGATATCGTCGATCTGTTTGCGCAACTCTTCAATCTGGCGCATTGCGTCGTCACTCATGAATTTCCTCCAGTGCTATTCCCATTCTATTGTCGCCGGGGGCTTCGAACTAATATCGTACGCGACCCGATTTACATGGCGTACTTCGTTTATTATCCGATTGGATATCCGCTCTAAGATGTCGAATGGAATCCTCGCCCAATCGGCAGTCATCGCATCTTCGCTGGTAACAGCTCTGAGGATGATCGGATAGGCGTATGTGCGCTCGTCGCCCATAACACCCACGCTGCGGATGCTCGGAAGGACCGCAAACGACTGCCATATCTCCCGATAAAGGCCGGCCCGCTTTATCTCCTCTTCGAAGATCGCATCGGCATCTCGCAGGATATCCAATCGCTCGGGCGTAATCTCGCCTATAATGCGAACCGCGAGGCCGGGGCCCGGAAACGGGTGTCTCCACACGATCTCGTCGGGAAGGCCGAGTTCTTCGCCAACCGCGCGTACTTCATCCTTAAAGAGGGCGCGAAGCGGCTCCACCAGCTTAAGCTCCATATCCTCAGGCAGGCCGCCGACATTGTGGTGTGTCTTTATCTTTGCGGCATCCCTTGTGCCGCTCTCTATAACGTCCGGGTAAAGTGTGCCCTGAACCAGGAATTTGGCGTCGTGAAATTTGACCGCCTCATCCTCAAATACCCTGATAAACTCCTCGCCGATAATCTTGCGCTTGCGCTCGGGATCGGTCACGCCTTTTAGCTTATCCAGGAACCTGTTCTGCGCCTTAACGTGTATCAGGTTTATACGGAAGTGCCTCCTAAAGGCCTCTTCAACCTTTTCGGCCTCGCCTTTTCGAAGCAGGCCGTGGTCGACAAAAATGCATATCAGGTTATCGCCGATCGCCTTGTGAACCAGGATTGCGGCAACCGACGAGTCGACGCCGCCGCTTAAGCCGCAGACGACTTTGTTGTCGCCGACCTGCTCCCTGATCTTTGTAACCGATTCCTCGATGATCGAGACCATCGTCCAGTTCGGCATGCATCCGCAGGCATCGTAGAGGAAGTTCTTAAGGATCTCCATGCCGTAGGCGGTATGAACTACCTCCGGGTGAAACTGCACGCCGTAGAATCCTTTTTGAGGATTTTCCATAGCGGCTACCGGAACGCCGTCGGTATGGGCCGAGACCTTAAATCCTTCAGGGACCGACCGCACCGCATCCTGATGGCTCATCCATACAACCTGATCAAGCGGAACATCTTTAAACAAACCGTTGCCTGTATCAACAACCAGGTCCGTTTTTCCGTATTCCCTGTTGCCGGTACGCGCTACTTCACCGCCCAGCGTGTGGGCCATAAGCTGCATGCCGTAGCATATGCCGAGAATGGGCACGCCGAGTTCAAAAAACGCGGGATTGGCCGCCGGCGCGTTATCAGCGTAGACGCTTGCCGGGCCACCCGAAAATATCAATCCGCTCGGATTCTTGGCCTTAAGTTTTTCAATTGAAATATCATGGGGCACGATCTCCGAGTAAACTTTACACTCGCGTACGCGTCGCGCGATAAGCTGAGCGTACTGCGCTCCGTAATCAACGACTAGAACCGTCTGAAATTCGTTTTTCACTACCTTAGCGGCGGACAATTGTTTTCTCCTACCCCATTCCTACACGCTGGGCCTGTTGGAGAACCTTGCCTTCGGTTTGAAGAGATGGTGCAACCATGACCTCGGCTTTTTGGAATTCTTTGATGTTCTGGTAGCCCGTTGTGGCCATGGATGTCCTGAGGGCGCCAAACAGGTTAAGCGTACCGTCGTTCTCACGCGCCGGGCCGAGCAAGAGTTCTTCTAGCGTGCATCTTTGACCGGCGTAAACACGGGTTCCCCTCGGAAGGGTCGGATGGAATGTCGCCATGCCCCAGTGATGTCCGCGCCCGGGAGCTTCTTTTGTTCCGGCAATCGGGGAGCCGATCATAACCGAGTCCGCGCCGCACGCAATCGCCTTAGCGATATCACCGCCCGTACGCATACCACCGTCTGCGATAACATGACAGTAACGACCGCTTTCCTCCAGATACGTCATCCTGGCGGCCGCGGCGTCGGCTATTGCAGTCGCCTGCGGGACGCCAATGCCAAGTACCCGCCGCGTGGTGCATGCGGCACCCGGGCCAACGCCGACCAGAACGCCGACCGCACCGGTCCTCATAAGATGAAGAGCCGTCGAGTATGATGCGCATCCGCCGACGATAACCGGTATCTCAAGCTCGTTTATAAACTTCTTGAGATTCAGAGGCTCAACCTGTGTGCTTACATGCTCGGCGCTTACAACCGTACCCTGGATGATAAGAAAATCAAGCCCGGCTTCAAGCGCGATTTTATAGTATGTATCAACTTTCTGGGGAGTAAACGAGGCGGCGGCCAAAACCCCGCCGGCCTTGATCTCCTTGATGCGCTGTGCGATAAGCTCCTCTTTAACCGGCTCTTTATTATATATCTCCTGAAGACCGCGTGTCGCTTCCTCCTTAGATAAACTGGCTATTTTATCAAGAATAGGACCGGTATCCGCATAACGGGTATAGATACCTTCGAGGTTAAGCACCGCAAGACCGCCAAACTTGCCAAGCTCTATCGCAAGCTTGGGATCAACAACACCATCCATAGCCGACGCCATAAGCGGCAGCTCAAAACGGTGTCCGGCAATCTCCCAGCTTATGTCGATATCTTCGGGGTCGCGGGTCCTTCTGCTGGGAACAATTGCGATATCATCGAAACCGTACGCCCTTCTTCCCCTTTTTCCTCGTCCTATCTCTATTTCCATATGTCCTCCTATAATAAATGGTTACGTATT
>NZ_PFNG01000231.1:0-28220 GCF_002791875.1 Candidatus Aquicultor secundus
CCTCAATTTCTACTTCTACACCGGCTAAGATCTCGGCAATAGGAAGTGGCAACTCTACCGTTACCGTCTCCAACGCTTCCTGAACTTTCTTTCCTGTAGATTTCTTGTTCCTTTTGCTGTACTGTTTTTTCATGGCGGCTCCTTTGTCTATGATTGATTAGTTACCAACCTTAGGCTAACTGGGTCGCCTCTTAATTTCAACTAGACTCGGGTCAAGCTCGCGTGGTGATTCATTGACAATTTCCTATGCTCAAAAGACAGCTGCGTTCATTGCAACAGAAACAGAAGGGGTGCGCCTATGGAATCAGGAGGAGTTTCTGCTCTCAATCGTATTAGTAGTTGGCTGTATCGGCTGGCCGCTCATGAGTAAATATTGCTTTGACACGGCACTATGCTTATGCCACTAATAGAACTAGGCCTAGGAGGCAATTATGAGGAAGTTATGTTTTGGCATCGTGGTATTAAGTTTCTTGTCATGCCTTTTGATGCCTTCAGCAGCCTTTGCAGCAAACTACTTTGACGGCGGGCATCAGACAATCGGTAGCTTAATAGCAGTCAAGGGAGATATACAGGGCGACTATTTCACGGGCGGTTACCCACGCTTAATTGTAAATACTGCTTTGTCGGGTGCATGGGTAATGCTTGCAAATACTACCTACAAAACCTTCGGGCAAGTAGGCTGGATAAAGAGGGCGGGAATTGGTTATCCCGGCCTAATTACGTTCGTTGGATGGATCGATGATGGTGGCAGTTATCAAGAGGCTCAATGGGCTGCCCCCGTATCATCATCACCCATTACCTATGAAATGAGGTGGCTCAATAACAAGTACTACGCCTACCAAAATGGGTATTTCTTGGGGCCAGCAAAGGGTCCGTTTAATGCAACAACTCATGTTCCCCAAGATGCTCAAGTTTTTGGTGAGACCGGGTACGACAGCAATCCTAGAACGCCTGGCGAAACTAACGACTATGTCTTCTTCGACAACGTATACTTGGACATCAAGCTGGGTTATTGGTCCCTTGCAAATCTATCAAAAGCGCCCACTGATAGCGGTCTTCAAAGTTGGCAAGGCCGTTACTGGGTAAACAATCATAATTTCGGCATATGGGATACGCGTGAGACACGATAAAGAAAGGATAGATACGATGAGACGATCACTTCTTGTCAAACTCATAGCCATGATAGCGCTTTCTATAGTTATCGGGGTCGGGATTTTTATTCACGCGCAGGTGGGACAAAGCCCTGTCGCCAACGCGCAGGTTGGCCAAAGCCTGTCTCCTTTAGATTCTGAAGAAGCACGAGATTGGGGGAAAAACGGCCTCAAACTCGATATGCCCACAAGCGAATCGAAACTTTCCGAGGAGCAGGCGATTAAGGCGGCTTTGGTGCTCTGCCCGGGTTACGACAAAGCTTCAAGCGTTAAAGCTCGCTATGTAAAAATACAACCCGCTGACGGATCTGTTACAAGTTGGAATGGCAATCGCTGGATTATTGGGTTTAAAGGCATACATCAATTGGCGAGCGGCGGCCACATGTATGGCGATGATGGGAGCGCTGGCGAATGGTATTTCGATACCTTCTATGTAATTCTCAATGCAGACGATGGCTCCTGGGTAGGCGGTTTCTCAGGTACCGGCAAGCGTGAGAACGCCAAGTAGGTCATTAATGCATAAGTGCCCTATATATTTAGGAGTTAAGGAGTTTGTGAAATGCGGCCTTACGAGGGCCGCATTTCTTTACGCCCTGGATTGGTGCTTACCTTAACAAGCCAGCAGCAGGGGACGTCACCACAGCCGCTGCACAAGTGCTGTCAGCTTTGAACGTGATAAGTTGATTCGCTTCCAGGGTAAAGGTTTCAGTGGCAGTGGATTTACAGAACTAAGCAATCAAACTGGCATTTTCTGTATGCCAACACAACAAAATACCATTTTAGGCCATGCGAACCCGTTGTATAATAAGGGCGCAAAGTAAAACAAAGAGAATGTTATTATTATGAAAAACAACCCAGAATCACAACTAATCATCTATAAATCCGAAAATGGCAAAACTAAGATTGATGTCCGTTTTGACGGTGAGACGGTATGGCTTACGCAAAAACTCTTGGCCGAGCTTTTTCAGGTTACCGTTCCAACCATTAATGAACACATAAAGAACATTTATCAAGAGGGAGAATTGAGCAAAGATTCAACTATTAGGAAATTCCGAATAGTTCAGAATGAAGGCGGGAGAGAAGTCGAAAGAGATGTTGATTTTTATAACCTCGATCTCATTATCTCTGTTGGCTACCGCGTCAAAAGCTCTATTGCAACAGCTTTTCGCCAGTGGGCAACCGCCCGTCTACGTGAATATATCGTCAAGGGTTTTGTTTTAGACGACGAACGCCTTAAAAATCCAGACCTACCTTTTGATTATTTCGAAGAGCTACTTCAGCGCATTCAAGATATCCGCACTTCCGAAAAGAGATTCTATCGCAAAATCACAGATATCTACGCGACCAGTGTTGACTATGATCCGACCGATGAAACAAGTATCCTGTTTTTTAAAACAGTTCAAAACAAGGTACACTACGCCATTACTGGCCAAACTGCCCCAGAGATTATTAGCACCCGTGCGGACAGCACAAAGCCATTTATGGGACTTACTTCATGGCGGGGGACAAAGCCCCGAAAAGATGATGTGACAATTGCTAAAAACTATTTAACAGAGCCGGAACTTCTTGCACTCAACAATCTTGTTGAGCAGTATCTTGTGTTTGCTGAAGGTCAGGCTATGCGGCGCGTGCCGATGCACATGAAAGATTGGATAGAAAAGCTCCATGGCTTTTTAAAACTAAACGACAGAGATATCCTAACGGATGCAGGTAAAGTGTCGCATGAGCTGGCGGTAGAAACAGCGGAAAAACATTTTGATCAGTACAAGAAGAATGAAGCAAAAAGTTTAGACAATGATTTTGACACAGTTGCATTGCAAGCTGCTCAAATAGCAAAGAAAAAGGTTGCAAAAAAGAAGAAACAATAAGCTTAAGCAGATGCATAAAGGCACAACCGCTCAATAATTTTGAAGATTGCCCGTTCCGGGGAGCGCCCAAGAAGTTGGCTTTGGCAAGCCATTATTTCCTTTTGCCTCAAGGCCTATGGTTATGGCTCAAGCTACACTCTGACGGCCCCTTATTTCGTTTTATGAGGTGTTTGAGAACTTTCCATCCGAATCACTTGTTTTAACAGAGGAAACGCTTTCTGATGTACAAACCCATTATGAGTATCTTGCAGAACACGAAGAGATTATGCAAAAACTGAAAATGATTAGTCAGTAGGCGAACGGCCTCACTACAGCAGACAGCCTCGCTCCACCGCTGGCTCTGGGCGTTTGGGGTTTCTCTTAAAGCCTGCCTAACGACTCCTAAGATAAGCTTGCTATAGACGCCCTCTTGCATCTTCTCCCCCTGGTTAAATGTCTGATATGTGGCAAGGGGAACTTCGTGCCCGCAAGAGTTTATAACTTCATGGTAGCTCCTTTGCCTAGATTGATTAGTTGCCAACCTTAGGCTAACTGGGTCGCCTCTTAATTTCAACTAGACTCGGGACAAGCTCGTTATCTGCGTCCACCGCCAAAGGCTCGTCTTGGGCCTTCGCGGCGTTCTTGCGGTTTTGCCTCGCTCACCTTAATCGTGCGCCCCTCGATCTCGCTCCCGTTAAGCGCAAGTATCGCTTCTTTTGCTTGCTTATCGTTTGGCATATCGATAAATCCAAATCCCTTGCTTCGGCCGGTATCTCTATCGATGATAACGTTGACCGATTCGACATCCCCATGCTTGCTAAAGAGTTTCTGGAGGGTAGCCTCGTCCGTAGTATAACTTAGGTTTCCCACATACAGTCTCATTCCGTTTTACACCCCTTCCTCTGAAACTCTATACCCACAAAAGAGGTTTTTATATTATTCGAAACAGTAAAATATCCAGAGAAACGTGTAATTGTTTCATGTTAATAGGGATTATAATAGTCGCTTGATGGGTCCACTGTCGTGATATGGCACACCCCGCAGTTTTCGGGCGCCTTTTTACCGTTATGGCATTGCATGCAGGTTTCCATTTTGGGCCTTTCGGCTTTTTCGCCGCCTTCGGCATGGGCGATGTTTGAGTGGCATGTCGTGCATCTAACTCCTTGTTCGAGGTGCTTCTCATGGGGCACGATTAAGCCACCGCCAAACGTAAATGTTCTGTTCATTGAGTGACACTGTTCGCACACCTCATTGGGGAGTGTTTTACCGATAACCCGTGCCTCAAGCCGGCTGTCGGGTTTATTGGGAGCGGTGAATTCAAGGTATGCCCTATTCATCCCCTTAACTATCCCGGGCGGCTTATGGCAAGCGTCGCATGGTACTGTGGAATGAATGGATTGTTGCCAGCTCTTAAAGAAAGGGTATGTTTCATGACAGTTACTACAGAGGGCGGGTACCAGGGTTAGCTGCCGCATCCCGTAGCCGAACACAACCAGGGCGATAATTATCGCCAGCACCTTTTTCTTGTTGTCCCGGCAATAGGCTTGCAGCTTATCTAGGGGTTCGTAAAATATTCCGTTTAATAGTTCGGTTAATAGTTCGTTAAGAAATGCTTTAAATAGTTTCTTGACCTTGCCGGGCACGGTTACTAACCCTTTCTGTTTCGCCATCTTTAACCGGTCACGGCAGCCACGGTAGAATGGCTCTGTGCCGTGGCTTATTGAGCCCCGTTTTTTCTAACATTAGCACAAATATCATAATGGGTAGGTTGCTTCGCACTACATTAACGGGCATAGGCTATTTTAACTGGTATTATCCGTGGAGAGCGGCAGGGGTTCAAGCCCTATATGCTAAACTGCGTAGGGTTTTTCTTTTGGAAAAAGCTGGAGAGCCATCAGAAAAAGGCAATAATCTATTTTACGGCCTTCATGCTTTCGAGAAACGGCTTTCCGCTAGCCGCTGATTCAAGGTGAAACTTGAACCGGCCGCAATCCGGGCACGTCAACACTTTAACCGTAAGTATTACGGGGTATTCCAGTCGCCAAGTTTTTCCGCAATTTTCACAAACATGTTCTTTTGCCAAAGCCTGTAATCTCCTTTACCATATTATACCAAAATTTGCTACGCTGAGCGCCGGCGTCCTCTTCCCTGACACAAAGGAGGTTGAGGCTCCTGCAAGCACATGAAAATGCATTTCAGGTAATAAATAATTGCTATTTGAAAACTATTTGAAAATGTTATAGACTGCGCTGGCGGTAAACTATCCGACGATGTGGTTATTCTCTTGCGTTAGAGCTGCTCAAGTATCGTTTGCACAGGTCATACATTGTTCTTGGGTTAAAATATGGTTAATATTAAAGATATCAGGTTCTAAATCTATTAAAGTGCAAATTCAACGGAGAAGAACATTGGAAAATGTGATCTTGAGACAACAGCTTCAACAAGCCCGCGATGAACTGGAAAGGCGTGTTGAAGAGCATGCCGCCGAGCTTTCAAGGGCCAAAGCTTTATCAGAGCATGAAATTGCCGAGCGTGAGGCAGCCGTAGAGGAAGTTAAGGAATCGAGGCGGCAAGTTCTAGATATCCTTGAGAGCATAACGGATGCATTTTTGGCACTCGATACCTCGTGGAGATTTACTTACGTAAACCGTAATGCGGCGAAGTTTCTAGGCAAAAAGAAAGAGCAATTATTATTTAGGTACATATGGGATGTGTTTCCTGAAGCTTTCGGTTCAACTTTTTCTCGGGAATTCGAAAGAGCGGTAGAACAAAAAGTCCCCGTTATGTTTGAGGAATTCTACCCGCCTTTAAATAAATGGTTCGAAGTCCATGCCTACCCCTATAAGAGCGGTCTTACAATTTATTTTCGAGACGTTACTGTTCGAAAGAAAATAGAGAAACAGCATGAGCAGCTGCTGTCGCAAGTTAAGCAGCAACACCGGCATGCGGAAAAGCTTGCAAAGGAGGCAAAACAGCGATCAAGCGAGTTGGAGGCCATCTTTAACGCTTTGGCCGATCCGGTAATAATTTATGATGCCGAAGGTGTCCTGGTGCGGGCTAATCCTGCAGCGGTTAAAGCATACGGTCTTGATCCGGTACATGCGGGCCGAAAGGCTATGGCGCGATCGATGCGCGTGCGCTTTTCTGATGGTCGGGCGGCCGGTGAAGAAGAGCTTGCCTCATCAAGAGCGCTACGTGGCGAGCATGTTATTGGCGAACGCTTTATTTACAGCGATGCAACGGGCAAAGATGTTATAGCCGAAGTATCATCAACCCCGATTGTTTATGACGATAAGGTAGTGGGTGTTGTCTCCATATGGCATGACGTAACGGTGCGCGAGCAACTGTTAGGGCAGGTTGAGCGGCAGAGGCAAAACGCCAGGGAGTTAGCAATAGCCTTTGAAAGAGAACGGGATACCCTCGAAACAATAATGGAAAACACTAACGCCCAAATTGCATACCTCGATGCCCAATTTAATTTTGTTTTGGTTAACTCCGCCTATGAAAAAGGCTCCGGTCACGCAAGAGCTGAGCTTATAGGGCGCAATCACTTTGAGCTTTTCCCTAATGCAGAGAATGAAGCCATATTTAGGAGGGTAAGAGATACCGGAGAGCGTGTAGAGTTTAAAGCGAAACCCTTTGAATTTGTCGACCAGCCATGGCGGGGCGCTACATACTGGGATTGGACGTTAACTCCGATAAAAGATACCCCCGGTCATGTCATCGGCTTGGTTCTCTCTCTTGTGGATGTGACCGATAGCATACGGGCACGCCAACTAAGCGATGCTCTCAACAGTATCAACGCAGAGATCAACTCAACGCTTGATTTTAGCGAGATAATGACAAGGGTTGTTATAGATTCCGCTAAAAACATGGGCTCAGAAGGAGGCGTGGTACTCCTGCGTGAAGTAGATCGCTGGGTTGTAGGCTATACCTATGGTTTTCCGCCTGAAATAACCGGCACCAAGCTGACCGATGATGAGGCTAGGCACGCGACGGTTGCCGCGAGCACGGGAAAGCCGGTTGCAGTCGACGATACCTCAAACGATGAAAGAGTTAATCGTAAAGTAATGGAGAAGTACGGTACTCGTTCGATCCTCACCGTACCTCTGATAGTAAGACATGATGTTATCGGCGCTCTTTGTTTCTGTTATCGGTCAAGCTCAATCAGCTTTACTGAAACCCAAATCGATTTTGCAAACAAGCTCGCCACATCGGTATCCCTCTCGCTGGAGAACGCACGCCTGTATGCAGCCGAGCGAAATATCGCAGACACCCTGCAGGAAGCCCTTCTTATTCTGCCCGAGCAGGTAGACGGTGTCGTCTTTGGTCATCTTTATCGCTCTGCGACCGAAGCTGCAAAAGTAGGCGGCGATTTCTACGATATCTTTGAACTTGAGCACGACAGGGTGGGCATAATTATTGGGGACGTCTCAGGAAAAGGCCTAGAAGCAGCAGCGTTGACGTCCATAGTCAAAAATACGATTAAGGCGCATGCCTACGAAGGTGGCACGCCGGCTTTGATAATGGCAAAAGCCAATGACTTGGTGGCAAAAACCTCACCCGCGGATATTTTCGTTACCGTGTTTTTCGGGATACTGGATACGAAAACAGGCAAGCTCACCTATTGCTCTGCGGGGCATCCACCGGCACTAATTAAAAGAAGCACGGGGCATGTGGACGCGCTTGGTACCCAATCACCGGTTATAGGCGCATTCACGATGATAAATTACGCGAGCGGCAAAGTGATTCTTGAGACCGGCGATGTTTTAGTTCTTTATACCGATGGCATCATCGAAGCGAGGTGTAACCGGGAATTCTTTGGTGAAAAGAGACTCGTAGAGGCCGTGAAAGCGTTAAGGCCGACATCGCCTCAAGAAATGCCAGGCGCACTATTCAACGAGGTAATGCACTGCACCGGCGGCAAGTTATCGGACGATATAGCGCTGCTTTGCGTAAGCCTCGACCGCGGTGTGACTGTTTAAGGGTGACATCCTGGATTGCGGTAATATGTCTAAGCGCTTTGGTAAGATGAGTAATATATTGGACCGACTAAGGTTAGTCCTGGTGCAGGGTTAAAAAGTATTGCTGTTGGATATATAAAATCTGCAGATCGGTGAGCAACCGAGGGTATTTTATGGTTCAGCTAAAATTACAGTACACGCAAATAATGGGGTTCCCATATATCAAGTTTGAAGGGGATTTATCTATTGATAATTTCGCTGCCCTGCATCTCGTCGTGAAGGGTGCTTCGCAGTTTGCGACAAGACCCGTTATCGTCGACTTAAGCGGTGATATACATATCTCGGATGCAGTCACCAAAGTAAAATGCTGGAGGTATCCGCCGGCGGTTCCTGACTATGCCAGAAAGGTTGTCTTGCTTGTAATTAGCCCGCCCCCGAGCGACTCGCCGAAATAAGGGCTCTCCTTACACCACATGAATTGCAGCACGCAGAAAGTTTACAAGAAGCGACTAAAATGCTAACGGAAAATCAAGGAAAACATATCGGGGCTTAGCTCATCATTAAGAATAGGGTTAAATGAAGACTTCCGATTTATTCCTGTGTGCGTGGAGGATATTGATGGTGCTTGGAATTGGCTCATCCCTAAAGGCCACGCTTACTTCAACCGGCCCGAATTCACTCTTAAGCGGCACGATCAGACGGTTTATCCCGATGGTTGAAATCAAGACATCCGTTCCGATAACGATGGCCGGGGGAGTGACGGCAAGGTTTGCATATTCGGTATCGAGTTTGCCGGCGGCGACGCCGGTTATCATATTGCCGAGCTCGCTAATTGCGCTTTGCGCAAGGTCGTTGAGAATTCTGACCGGCTGACCAAGCATCTTAATTGCGAGTTTCTTGGCGGTCAGGTTGCTCATGCCGTAGATTACTTGTCCGTGAAGCTGACCGGTGATGCCTATGAGGACGTTCACTTCTTGGGATGTCGTGGAGGATGTCTTCATGGAGAGCGTTCCTCTTTCTATATTAAGTTTCACTTCGGCTTCGAATACTTCAAAAGCGGCCTCGACAAAAGGATTTATAAAGTTGACCTTAAACACACTCCACCGTCCTCTCTTGTGGTATTTCGGCTTTTTGCAGGGCAAACTTGACGTAGTGTGGGTAAAAGTATAAAGATAAAGGGCGCCGGATGATCGACGCTCTTTATGCCCTATTTCCTCAAGCTAGAGTGTTACTACATCATCGTGAACGGTAGACATAAACAAAGGTCTTTCTCACAGGCAAGGGTTTATTTTTTATCCTTAGACCTGTATCTTTAAAACACCCAATAAACGCGGGGTATGCGGTAGCAAGGAGCGTATCATGAACGAGGTTGGGCGCGATAACGTTTTTCTGCGGTCTCTTACCGAGCAGGTGACCTACAACTGTGACGTATCCGATTCCAGGTACTGGGGTTATTTCTCAATTTGTGGGTTGCTCATGAGCCTTCGCGTCCTCTACATGTCCAAGAACGACCTTGCGCCGTGGGCGCAGATCGACCGGGAGGATATCTCCAAGTGGATTGCAGCAAAGGAAGCCCGCTGGGATGAGCTTGAGGACGAGGGTTTCAAGAACATAGAAATCGATGGCACCGTATACGACCCTTTCGATGTTGCCACAATAAATTCAGTGTTAGTGGAAAAAGGCCTGGTATACGGAGCAGGTTTATAAAGAGAGAGAAAACAAAGACGACCTGATGGAGCGGCTAAAAGAAATCCAGCAAACCCTCTAGTAGCACGCGAGGAGAAAGCACTACATGAAGCAAACCAATCGTAAATGGGTCACCGTGTTCTTAATGGCGGGGATATTTCTGGCGGCGATGGAAGCGACAATCGTCGCCACAGCTATGCCCACAATCGTCGGCAAACTCGGCGGATTCGCCCATTTTACCTGGGTGTTCTCGATGTTTCTGCTTACACAGGCGGCATCGGTGCCTATCTACGGCAAACTTGCCGACCTGTACGGCAGAAAACCGGTGTTTGTGCTGGGAGCCGTGGTGTTTATCGCCAGTTCCGCGCTGTGCGGATTCGCCCACACGATGACGCAGCTCATCATATTTCGCGCCATCCAGGGTCTCGGCGCGGGCTCGGTATTGCCGATAGCGATGGTCATTGTCGGCGATCTGTATCCCGGCCAGGAGCGCGCAAAAGTCCAGGGTGTCTTAAGTAGCGTATGGGCGATTGCAGCGGTTGTCGGCCCGGCGCTCGGCGGTATTATAGTGCAGACCATCGGGTGGCCGTGGATTTTTGAAATCAACGTTCCTTTCGGGATCATAACCATCGCGGGAGTAATGAGTTTTCTGCACGAGAAAGTCGAGCGCCACGGGCACAAGGTGGACTACCCGGGGGCGCTTATGTTGACCATCAGTATCATCACCCTGCTCTTTGCGTTATTGCAAGCCGGCGTGAGGTGGGCCTGGGCATCGCCCGAGTTTATCGGGATGGTACTGCTGGCGGTCGCCTTTTTTGCGCTTTTCATATGGATTGAGACCACAGCAAAAGAGCCGGTGCTGCCGCTTGCCGTGGTGCGCCAGCCGATGGTCTTGGTCGCCAACATATGCGCCATTATAACCGGCGGTCTTACCATCGGCGCGTCATCGTTTTTGCCGACATTTTCTCAAGGCGTGCTGGGGACCAACGCGATCGTTGCGGGCGCCACCATCGTAACTCTCTCCATAGGATGGCCGATTGCATCCACCTTATCGGGCAAATTGATCTGGCGTTACGGGTACCGCACGATCGAGATCGCGGGCATGCTGTTTTGCATCATCGCAAGCATTATGTACCTGGAGATTGGTGTTTCATCGAGCCCTCTCTATATAGCCCTCTGCAGTTTTGTTATGGGGATTGGGCTGGGGTTGGCATCCACAACGCAGATCGTATCCATCCAATCGACGGTTGACTGGAAACAGCGGGGTATCGCCACGAGTTCGGTCATGTTCTCGCGAATCTTGGGGAGCACATTACTGGTCGCCATGCTCGGTACCATCGTGAACACCTCACTCACCGGCACACTTGTCGGATCGCCGCTCATCAAAAAATATGGCGTCAGCGATTCGGTATCGATCACCAACCTGCTTCTTGATCCGGCCAGCAGGGCGGCCCTCCCACATGCCAACCTGGACGTGCTCGCTAACGCCCTCGCAGGCGGTATCCACATGACATTCTGGCTGATGCTGATTGTTTCGATCATCGGTATGTTCGCTTCCTTCAGGATGCCCGCCGGAGTGCCCGATAAACATGGGAGGCTCTAAAAACAATAGCATGCTTATGATATGCTAAAGGAACGGAGCATTAAAGAAACGTGGGTAAAATCGACCTTAGAGCATCCAGAGAGGGTCGAGCACAGAGACGATGGCACGGTCCATTTCATAAAGGCGATAAATAAATGCGGTGGCAAATACCTGCGCGTTATAGTAAATCCGAACGTGCAACCGCAAAGGATAGTAACGGTATTCTTTGATCGACGACAGAGGAGGGTGAAGTGAGGCTTAAAATAGATCGCGAGAACGATGCCCTATATCTTAGATTAGATGAATCGGCGATTGTTGATTCAGAAGAAGTTAAACCTGGCGTTATTTTGGATTATGATGCCAACGATAGCGTAGTCGGGATTGAGATATTGGGTATAAGCAAGCGTATCTCTGCTGAATCCCTCTCTGACATCGAGGTTGAGACCGCCTAAAGTAGTAGTAAGCAGTAAGCAGGGGACGTTGGGGCGATCTACCTGGATCGCGTTGCATCCCGGTTCTCTATAAAAGACACCGCGAATACACTCCAAGGCGCGGTAAATTCAACGGGCGTTTACCTGGGCGAAAACGGTCGGGCCGGAACCGTGCAACAGATAGACCTCGCCGTATAGCTTTCCTAAGCTCTCGCTAAGTAGCAGAAACAACGTATATTTTTATATCTATGTATTCCCGCCGCCCTCTCCGACGCACAGCAACGAGAGCGAAAGGTCTTCGGCGACCCGCTTGAGAGCATATGGAAAAATTGCATATTCGACCTATGCGGCATTAAGGATGTCTACAGGACGATGTTTCGCGTGATCGTGATCAGCACAGAGGAACAAAGAAAAAGTTGGCTGGCCGACGTTCAGCAGGTTGTAAACAGGTATTATCCCATCGATGAAGGGAATTAAGAATCTGCCCAAACCGCCCAAACCCGTGCCTTTTTAACCCCGATAAGGTTAACAGCTAAACCAATTGTTTTGGAGCTATGTGGGACATAAACCTAAAATTGCTCTACTCTACAACTTTAGCTATGCTTAGGAATAGTATTCGAGGTACTGATTATCTTTTAAACGGTGGCGGTAAATGAAGCAGATTACTAAAAAGAAACGGTCGGCAAAAGCGGGTCTGCCCCCCGGCAGCCTGGTTCATATCGGCGAAAAAAAACCCGGAAAACCGAAGATCACTATTATCGATTACGATAAGGATACCTTCAGCGAGAGGGAAACAGCCGAGGTCAAAGAGTGTTTCCCTTTTAAAGACAAACCCACCGTAACCTGGATCAACGTTGAAGGCATTCATGATACGAATATGCTGGAGAAGCTCGGCGAGTGTTACGGCCTGCACCCGCTTGTGCTTGAGGATATCCTCAATACCGACCAGCGACCGAAATTTGAGGATTACGGCGATTACGTCTACATCGTGCTCAAGATGATTTACTACAAAAGCGGCGGCAACGATATCGTTACCGAACAGATAAGCCTTGTTCTTGGCAGGAACTACGTACTCTCGTTTCAGGAAGGGATCGAGGGGGATATTTTCGATCCAATCCGCGAGCGAATCAGAACGGGCGCCAACAAATTGAGGGCTCAGGGCGCCGATTATCTCGCATACTCGTTGATGGATGCCGTTGTTGATAGTTACTTTGCGGTTCTCGAGAAACTCGGCGATGATATCGAATATCTTGAAGACGAGCTTGTGGCAAACCCCGGCAAGGATGCCTTGCAGCTCATCCATAACCTCAAGCACCAGATGATATATTTACGCAGGTCGGTATGGCCTCTTAGGGAAGTGATCGCCGCGCTTGAGAGAGGCGAATCACCGCTGATCAAGAGGACCACCATGGTATATATTCGCGATGTCTACGACCACACGATCCAGGTAATCGACACCATCGAAACGTTCCGCGACATGCTTTCCGGCATGCTCGACATCTACCTTTCAAGTATCAGCAACCGCATGAACGAAATTATGAAGGTCTTGACCATCATCGCGACGATTTTTATCCCATTAACATTTATCGTGGGTGTCTACGGGATGAACTTCCAGTACATGCCCGAACTCGGTTCGCGTTGGGGTTACCCCACTGTTTGGGCAATCATGATAGTTATTGTGTTGTTCATGCTCGCTTATTTCAGGAGAAGAAAGTGGTTGTAAGCCGGTAATAGTAAGATTGACCTTGTCCAACATTGGGTAATAGCTTAGTTAAAGTATGAGCTAATATTCGCAGAGCTGGTAATCGGAGGCAGGTATGGCGGGTGATGGGCGTCCACGGGTGGTTATTATCGGGGCCGGTTTCGGCGGTCTCTGGGCGGCCCGCGCCCTAACTAAAGCACCTGCAGATATCCTACTTGTTGACCGCGATAACTACCACACGTTCCTGCCGCTTCTCTACCAGGTGTCGGCGGCGGAGCTTGAGCCTGAAGAGATTGCTTATCCAATTCGAGCAATCCTGCGGCAACTCCCCAATACGCGGTTTGTAATGGGTGACGTTACCGATATTGAGCTTACCGAACGGGCGGTTAAGGTCGATGGGGATTCAATCTCATACGATTACCTGGTTTTGGCGATGGGAAGTACCTCTAATTACTTCGGCGTACCGGGTGCCGCCGAGAACTCTTTTTCATTAAAAACGCTGGAAGAGGGCACTGCACTACGCAATCATATCCTCTGCTGCTTTGAGCAGGCATCATTTGAAACGGATGATAAGCGGCGAAGGCGCCTCCTTACGTTTATCATCGTTGGGGGAGGCGCGACGGGTGTCGAGTTCGCCGGGGCGCTCGCTGAGCTAATCGACCGCCCGCTTGTGCGGGATTATCCTTCGCTCGATTTCAAGGAGGTCCAGATCATACTGATCGAAGCGGCGGACAACCTGCTCACAATGCTGCCGCAAAAGCTGCGCTCATATGCCCACGAGCGCCTGACGGGGATGGGTGTAAAGATTCGACTGCAAACAATGGTAAACCAAATAAATGCGGATTCGGTAATTCTTAAAAGCGGCGAGACCATACCGACTGAAACCGTGGTCTGGACCGCAGGTGTGGGGGGTCAGCCAATCGTTAAATCCTGGGGTCTTCCGACGGCACGCGATGGCCGGGTCAAAGTGTTGCCGACACTGCAGGTACCCGATCGCCCCGAAGTATATGTTATCGGCGACTTAGCGTACTTCGAAGAGAACGGCCGGCCTTTACCAATGGTAGCGCCTGTCGCTGTTCAACAGGGAGGATTGGCGGCCCAAAATATCGTGAATCAAATATCCGGACAACCTCTGCGGGAGTTCCGCTACCACGATCGCGGCACTATGGTCACGATCGGGCGGAATGCGGGTGTTGTAAGGATCGGTGAGCGGGTCTTTACGGGTCTTTTGGCATGGATGCTCTGGCTCGGGGTCCACCTGCTTAACCTGATAGGGTTTAGAAACCGCTTGCTTGTTATGATCAACTGGTCCCAGGACTATTTTCTCTTCGAACGGGCCGTCCGCTTTATATTCCCCTCAGAAAAGACCCTGTTTGCCAGGGCGCTCAGGTGTTCGACAGCGAAACGTGCGGGCGATAGCGACGAAAGCCGGCAGAGCTAAAGATATATTGGAATGATCTTTGCAGTAACGACCGTGCTTCGAGTTGAAGCACTTGAATCTCAAATCCTAAAAACGGGTATTCTTTAGATGAGAGACCGAATAAAACCGCACATACCGTTGAGAAACATCATATAAACGGTGGGCTAGAGGATGAGGACGATATGGAACAAAAAGCCCAGGGTCAAGGTGAACCGACCAACGAGCGTGCTGCCGAGATCCTCGATGAGATCGGCGATATGCTGGATATTCTCGATGAGAGCACGTTCAGGGTGCGTGCATATCACAAGGCCGCCGCAAGCGTTCGCAGCCTTACCAGGCCTATTGCGGATATTTACCGGGAGGGCGGCGTTAAAGCACTCGACGAAATCCCGGGCGTAGGAAGCCATACCGCCCTTCGTTTAGAAGAACTAATAGCGACGGGTCGTCTCCCGTACTATGAAGAACTGCGCGAAAAAATTCCCGAATCGGTTACCGAGCTTATGGTTATCCCCGGTATCGGCCCTAAAAAGGCGAAAAAGATCTATGAAACCCTCGGAATCAGCACTCTCGATGAGCTTATGAGTGCGATTACCGAGCACAAGGTCGAACATATACCGGGATTCGGGCGCAAGACCGAGGAGAATATCCTGCGGGGAATCCGCCAGTACGAGAAGATGCACGAGCGCATTCTTCTCTCGCAGGCCTATCCCATAGCCCACGAAATCGTCGATTCTCTCAGACGGCAACCTTTTGTAGACCGGGCGAACACCGCGGGCAGCCTGCGTCGCATGAAAGAGACTGTCGGCGATATCGATCTTTTAGCTTCAAGCGAACAGCCACTCAAGGTAATGGAATACTTTACGACAATACCGCAGGTTGCATATATCCTGGCGACGGGCGAGACAAAGAGCAGTATCATCGTAAAAAACGGGTTGCAGGTCGACCTGCGTGTGGTGGCCCCCAACGAGTATGGTGCGGCGCTCCAATATTTTACCGGCTCTAAGCCGCACAATATCCACCTACGGGACATCGCTAAAAAACGGGGCCTGAAGATAAACGAGTACGGAGTTTTTGAATCGGATACCGATAGAAGACTTGGGGGGCGCACCGAAGAAGAAGTATACGGTACTCTGGATATGGAAACGCCCCCGCCTGCGATCCGAGAGGACAAAGGCGAGATAGAGGCGGCGATGCGCCGGAGCCTGCCACGCCTTATCCGGCATGAGGATATTAAGGGCGATTTTCACATCCACACCAATTGGAGCGATGGCATAAACGATATCGAAACCATGGTGGAGATGGCGCGAAGCCTCGGCTATGCGTTCGTCACCATCTCCGACCACGCCGAGAAATTGCGCATTGCGGGCGGTCTTACAAAGGAAGAGCTTCAGGAGCAGTTAGAAGCGATCGCCGGGCTCAACGAGAAATACGACGACATAGAAATTCTTACCGGCATGGAGACGAATATCGACAATGACGGCGAAGTCGACTTCGGGCCGGAGGTATTACGAAAGCTCGATGTGGTGATAGGCTCGATCCACGGCGGCTTCCGGCAATCAAAAGAACAGCTCACAAGGCGTATGGTGCGGGCCATCGAAAACCCCTACATTAACATCATCGCGCACCCGACCGGCAGGATCCTGGGGCAACGCCCGCCATACGACATCGACCTCCACGAGGTGTTTAAGGCCGCAGCCGCTACCGGCACCTTCTTGGAGCTTAACGCATATCCAAACAGGCTCGACCTGAAAGACGACCACTTACGAGAAGCCAGGGATGCCTACGGCTGCAAGTTCGCCATCGACACCGATGCCCACGTCGCCGGCAATATGCTCTATATGGAATACGGCGTCGTCACTGCCCAACGCGGCTGGCTCACCAAAGAAGACGTCCTCAACACCTACGAAGTCCCTGAAATACGGCGCATGCTACGCCTAAAGAGGTAAATCGGTGAGTTTGTGCTATAATTTCTTACCGATGTCCACTAATAAAACCTTGAATACAACCGCAAACAAAGCATACACTCCGCTACCGGTAAGTTTTTACGAGCGTGCGGCGGATACCGTGGCGGTCGATCTTCTTGGGCGGCTGCTCGTGCGGGAAACCCCGCAGGGAGCTATGGCGGCGCGAATCGTTGAAGTTGAAGCCTACTTTGGCGAGGGAGACCCCGCCAGCCATGCGTGCAGGGGCATGACGCCCCGAAATGCGATAATGTTCGGGCGCGCCGGCAGGGCGTACGTGTACCTCAACTACGGTGTGCATTACCTTCTTAACGTTGTGACTGGGGAAGAGGGCTGCGCCGGGGCTGTTTTGCTTCGTGCGGTCGAGCCGGTGTCGGGTATCGAGCTTATGATGCATAATCGCCCGGTAAAGAAGATAACCGATCTGACCAACGGCCCGGGAAAGCTAACAAAAGCCCTGAAGGTAGATATAAACAATAACGGCACGGATATGGCGCATCGAGGGGGCGGCCTTTTCATAACCGCCGGTATACCGGAGGCCGTCTCGATACACAAAAGCCCCAGAATCGGTATTTCGGCCGGCACCAATATGCTTTTAAGATTCTCCATCCGGGGGAATCCATATGTATCCAGGTGATGGTGAAAGCTGATAGTTATAAAAATGGAGGTAGAAGGATGATGAAGTTCCGTGCGATTTATGACCTGGCGATTGAAGTTGGAATCCACCACGACCCACGCGGTGAGGCCGAGATTGAGAAGGTGTTGGAAAAAAAGAACAAGCAGTATGAAGACATGAAGGACGACGAAAAAGAGTTCTTCGATGCGGATGAGCTGACAAATCCTTACTCGGACACGAGGATGCTTACCGGCGACCCGGATACCGAGATTAACGGCCTTATAGCGGGGATCGATATGGAAACCCAAGAGATCGTCCTTGCGGATAGGCTGCGAGAAAAGGGCGAGAAGATCGACCTCGTGCTTGCCCACCATCCCGAAGGCAAAGCGCTGGCGGCGCTGGCCGACGTAATGGCGATGCAGGCGGATATATGGGCGAAATACGGTGTTCCGATTAACATCGGCGATGATTTGATCGGGGAGCGCATGACCGAGGTGCGTCGCGGCCTGATGCCGATCAACCACAACCGGGCGGTGGATGCGGCGCGCTTGCTCGGCTTTTGCTTTATGAACTCCCATACGCCGTGCGATAACCTGGTCATGGATTTCGTCCAGCGTTACCTGGATGAGAAAGCGCCGTCGACCATGGGTGATATCATAAAGGCCCTACGTGAAATCCCGGAATATAAAGACGCGGCACTCAACAATTCAGGCCCGGCCATCGTTGCCGGGGATTCAAGTAAACGTCCGGGTAAGGTCGTTGTGGATATGACCGGCGGTACAGAGGGTCCCGAAGCTGCGATGGAACGCCTTGCCGATGCCGGAGTGGGTACGATAGTCGGCATGCATTTCAGCGAAAAGCTCCGTAAAAAAGCAAGCGAAAACCATATGAACTTAATAGTCGCCGGGCACATAGCCAGTGACGCCATCGGCATGAACCTCTTCCTGGATAAACTCGAGAACAACGGTGTTACAGTACTTACAACTTCTGGCCTTGTAAGGGTTAAAAGAAGTTAAAACGGGTAGTGATGATTCCCTAAAATATGCGGCGTTTGATTCAGTGAGAACAAGGATACTCACCGTCAAAACCACCCACCTGTAAAGAATGTGTTAATAACATAGTGTTAAAAACTTAGTGACCCGTGGATTCCGCTTGACCTGAAATGGGTGGATTAGTCGTCCCCGCCGTCCCCGGAGCCGTTGCCGCTGTTCCGGGGGGTGCCGCCGTTGTTGGCGGGCTCGTCGGCGTTACCACTGTTTGCGGCGTTTGCTGTGTTGGCTGGATTGTGCCTGGTTGTAGAGCCGGGTTTGGCTGCTGCGTCGTCGTGACGTGTCGAAGTGACCTCCTTTTGGAGGCTGAAGACCCCCTTTTTGCCTGTTTTCCCGACCAACGGGCCGGCGTAAAGTCCAGCACAGGCGTACCCGCCAGGAATTGTCCCATATACGAGTGCCAGATCGAGGCCGGAATGATACCGCCGAAGCCCCTGCTGCCATGGACATCATACATCGGCACCTGCGCCTGCGGATAGCCCATCCACACGCTGGTTACCAGATTCGGAGTAAAGCCCACAAACCAGGCATCGCGATACTCTTCATTGGTCCCTGTTTTGCCTGCGGCAGGCCTGCCGATAGCGGCACGTGTAGCGGTGCCTCGCTGGATGACACCCTGCATAATATCGATAGCCCTGTTCGCAATTTCAGCGCTGATTGCGCGGGTTTTAAGCGGGTTTGCCCGCTTTATGATAGTGCCTTGGGTATCGACGATTTTAATAATTGAGGTCGGTTCGATATGGATGCCCCCATTAGCAAGCGTCCCATACGCGGACGCCATCTCAAGAGGGGAGACACCGATCGTGAGACCACCGATACCAAGTGAAGGATAGGGGTCTAAATGTGTTGTGATACCCATCTGACGAGCGGTCTCGACCACATTTGCCGGGCCCACCGCTACGGTAAGATTTGCATACACTGCGTTTACAGAGTGAACCGTCGCTTCCCTCAACGTCATCATTCCGTGCCCGCTTCCCTCGCAATTGTGCACGGTCCACGGTGCATCATACCGGCTACGTGAAATGCGAATCGTTTGGGGTGAGGACGAATCAAAAGTATTGTTTGGGCCATAGCCCTGCTTAAGCGCCGTAGTCAAGACAAACGGTTTAAATGATGATCCCGGCTGGCGTTTTCCTTGGGTGGCAAGGTTATACTTAATCTGCTTAAAGTTGCGGCCACCTACCATTGCAACGATATAGCCGTTTTTCGGATTAATGGACACCAGCGCGGCCTGCGGGTCTTTGCGCAGGTAGAGGCGATTCGCGATTGCCCGCTCGGCGAGTCTCTGTGCCTTTGGGCTTAGCGTAGTATAAACACGTAGTCCGCCTTTAAACACCTTGTTAACGCCGTATTCTTTTATGAGCGCCTGCTTAACGTACTCCACGAAATACGGCGCGGCGACGGGTTCGGTCTTTAGCACGGCGACGCGAAGGGGGGTGGCTTTCGCCTGATCGGCCTGCTGCTTTGTTATAAACTTCAGGCTTAACATGCGGTCCAATACCGTATCACGCCTGTTTATCGCGTGTTTCAAATTAATGTAAGGAGAGAAGTTCTGCGGCGATTTCGTCACGCCCGCCAGCAATGCGCCCTCGGCGAGAGTGAGGTTGTACGCCTTTTTCCCAAAGAACACCTCTGATGCGGCCTCGATACCGTAAGCGCCCTGGCCAAAGTAAATCGTGTTCAGGTATGCTTCCAGTATCTGCTTCTTTGAGTACTTCTGTTCCAGGCGCGTCGCCATAACGGCCTCGCGCAGTTTTCTAGAGAGCGTGCGGTCTTTAGAGCCGATGCTGTTCTTAACATACTGCTGCGTAATCGTGCTTCCGCCTTCAACAATCTGCCGGTGCTTGATATCGGTGACAACCGCCCGCGCGATCCCATAAAAATCGACGCCCTTGTGCTGGTAATAGCGCTCATCTTCAATCGCGATAAACGCTTTTTGCACGACCGGAGGAACATTCTGAAGTGGGATATCCTCCCGATTTTCAAGGTACAGCCTGGTAAGGACAGCGCCGTCATTAGCCAAGATATAAGAGCGTTGGGCTTGTTTCAGCAAGGCATTGTTTTCGACTTTTACGAATTGGTTTGCCTCACCGGCAAAGCTGTTTGCTAAGAATACTGTTAAAAATAGTCCAAGAACTGTAAGAAAGACGAATTTCTTCAAACCGGCATCACTCTTTCATCCGTTCTTTTCATCTTGTTCTTAGATATTCCCTAAATGATGTCTAACCGACCCAAACTATCGGCTAGTTTTTCTCACGCATTGGGATAAAGGGGCGTATTCGACCAGGAAGTTGGAAGTATGGGGTATCATAGTATAATCTAATTTCGGAAAGAAATTTATCTATATTTTTATGGATTAAACTATGGTTGAAAACAGAGAGAGTGAACAATTGAATAATAAACTTGAACTCCTGGCACCGGCGGGTAACAGAAAGGCCTTCGACGCCGCGCTCAACAGTGGGGCGGATGCCATCTACTTGGGCGTTGAAAAATTCAGCGCACGCCGCCAGGCCGGCAACTTCACAATCGATGAGCTAAAGAAAGCCGTACGGGATGCCCACCTTCGGGGGACAAAGGTCTATGTCGCGTTTAACACGATAATCTCCGACGGGGAACTGCCTTCGGCGATCGAGAGCCTTGCAGAAATAAACAACGCGGGCGCCGATGCCGTTATCATCCAGGACTGGGGCGTTTTTAAACTGGTAAAGCGTCTCTTACCCGATATCCGCGTGCACGCCAGCACCCAGATGAACACGCACAACCTGGAAATGGTGAAATTTCTCGAAGAACAGGGCGCCAACCGTATTACCCTGGCGCGCGAGCTATCGATAGGCGAAATCGCCGAAATATGCGATTCGACCACCGTTAAAATAGAGACATTCATCCACGGCGCCCTCTGCTTCTCATACTCCGGACAATGCCTCTTCAGCAGTATGGTGGGGAATAGAAGCGGCAACCGCGGAATGTGTCCGCAGGCATGCCGCTTAGGCTACAGCCTTTCGGTCGCGGGTTCCCGCGAAGAAGTCTGGCCGACGCCGGGCAAACACATCTTAAGCACAAAGGATTTAAGCGGTATCAAGCTTTTGCCCGAATTGGCGAAAGCCGGTGTAAAGGCGCTTAAAATCGAGGGTCGCATGAAATCGCCCGAGTACGTGGCGACCGTTGTGCGAGTTTACCGCAATGCAATCGATAGGTACCTGCGCGACCCTGATACTTACAGCGTATCCGATGAAGAGATAAACGAACTCAAAGAAGTGTTCAGCCGCGGCTTTACCGAGGGATATTTCAAGGATATCCGCGACAGCCGTCTCATGAGTTTCGACAGGCCGAGCGACCGCGGCATGCTCATAGGAAGGGTAACCTACCTGGACGTGTATACAGGCAAACTGGGCCTGCAGCTGAAACACGAGCTGTGCGTCGGCGACGAGATCGAGGTGTGGGTAAGCCACGGCGGCAGGGTTAAAGCCAAAGTCGACGAGTTGCTTATTGCAGATAAGCGTGTCGAGTGTGCGCCCGAGGGGTCGAAGGCGGTAATCGTTCTTAAAGGCAAACGTCATAAGATCAACACGGGCGATCGGGTTTTCAGGATATATAACGAGCGGCTTATTAAAACCGCAAGGGAATCGATAACGGGTGCGGTATCCCGGCGGGTGCCTATAGAGATGTCTGCATTTATAGAGGTAGGAAAACCCATCGAACTGAAAGCGCACGTAAACCCGGCTTACGGCGGCCAGCGAGCCGAAGTGACGAGCGATTTTAACGCCGAAAAGGGTGAGAAAAGAACCCTCTGCGAACACGACGTAATCTCCCAGTTGAACAGACTCGGCAACACGATCTACGAGGTCGATTCATGGGATATTACGGTCGGTTCGGGTGCTATGGTTCCCCTTGGAAAACTCAACGACCTCAGGCGCACCCTGGTCGAGAGACTCGATACCGAGAGAGTCAAAGCGTACCGGCGAACACGGGTAGCACCCAAAAAAGCGCAGGACGAACTCGATGCCATTATGCGCCCAGAGCGCACCAAAAAGCCTCAGAAACCGCTTCTTGCAGCCGATGTAAGTTCACCCGATCAAGCGGTCCAGGCCGCCCAAAACGGCGCTGATTGGCTCTACTTGAGGCCCGGCTTTTTACGACAAGGGGGTTTTGATCTTGCAAAGCTCTCAGAAATGGCCGCCGAGAAGGGCGCAAAGCTGGCGTTGGCGATCGGTAATATAATCCACCAGAGCGAAATATCCGCTCTGCTCGCGCTTATCGAATCCAAAAGAGATTATTTAGATGCTCTGCTCATCGATAACTTTGGGATATTTCGTGCGGTTAGGGATTTGGGGCTGCCGCTATTTCTCGATTACCATATCAATAACTTCAATAGGGTAAGCACCCGGTTCTTCAGAGATAGCGGCGCTTCAAGAATATGCCTGTCATCCGAGCTGACCCTTGACCAGTTAGCCGCACTGTCAAATTCCGTCGATGTAGAAACCGAGGCCCTGGTTCACGGCTGGCTCGAGGTAATGACCGCCGAGCACTGCGTACCGAGCGCCTCCAAAAAAAGCTGTGAGTTCTGCTCGATGCGCGATTTTTATATAGAGGATCAAAAAGGCTTCAAATTCCCGGTCGAACAGGACACAAGATGCCGCTCGCATATCTACAACTCACGAGAACTCAACATGCTTCCCAACACGGCCAATCTCATGCGCACAGGTGTCGGTTCACTGCGACTTCTGCTCAACCGCTACGAGCCGGAAGCTGCCGGTGCTATTACCAGGCTCTACCGCGAAGCCATCGACCTTATAACCGCGGGTGTTGACGACGTCACCCCGGTTCTTAAGAAAGCCGACCGGCTCTTCCCAGCCGCCGAGACAACAACCGGCCATTATTTCCGCGCCGTTCAGTAGCGTGGGCCCGGAGAGGCAGCAAGCAGCAAGCAGTAAGCAGTAAGCAGTAAGCAGTAAGCAGTAAGCAGTAAGCAGTAAGCAGTAAGCAGTAGGCAGTAAGCACAGATAGTGCGCATCGGGACCATGGTACTGCTGGAAACCGGAGAGGCAGCAAGCAGTAGGGAGTAGGCAGGGTGTTGTGGGTCGAGAGTATGGGTTTAATGAAGAGTATTGCTAGGTGTCATTCTGAGCGATAGCGAAGAATCTCGGGTGCACTCACAGTGACTGTCACTAGTTAGCGTCTAGGCGTAGCTAGGCTACTGTAAGAAGAAGGTTTTATTCTGCCTACTGCATACTCCCTACAAGGGTTTGTTTATGCTGGGGCTAAACGTATAATATAAACAATGATGGGCAGAGAAAAACAAAGATGGGCAGAGATTGAAGACTCGTTTGCTTACAGCATCTGATATAAAAAAGATCATCAATATGCCGAATACCCTGGCGGCGGTGGAGACCGCATTTCGGGAATATGGGTTTGGTAAAGTCGTTATGCCTCCAAAACTCTACCTCGACTTAAAGCACTACGGTGGTGATTTTAGGGCAATGCCGGCATATGTCGAAAAATCCGCCGGCCTGAAATGGGTGAGTGTGTATCCGGGCAATCCCGGTAAGGGGTTGCCGACCGTGTTGGCGATGCTCGTGCTTAACGACCCCGAAACCGGTTTTCCGCTCGCCATTATGGATGCGACCCAGATAACGGGCTACAGGACGGGTGCCGCCGGGGGAGTGGCCGCGAACTATCTTGCACGAAAAGACTCAACGGCATTGGGCCTTATCGGGGCGGGCGCACAAGCAAAAACCCAGCTGCTTGCGCTGCTTAATTACTTCGAGTTCGAAAAGATTTACATGTGGAGCCTGCGCGAAGAAGATATCGAAAGGTTTCAAGCCGATTTTGAAGATCTGCCTATCGAGTCGGCCTCAATCGAGACCGCGGCGGGCTGCGACATAGTCTGCACTACGACCCCGTCCAGAGAGTTTATAGTGAAGCGGGAGTGGGTGAAAGAGGGCGCCCATATCAACGCCATAGGCGCGGACGCGGCGGGCAAACAGGAACTCGACCCCAGGATTTTAGCCGATGCAAAAGTGGTTGTCGACGACATCACGCAGGCAAAGCACAGCGGCGAGATTAACGTAGCGATTAAGCGGGAATCCTTTGCCGAAGTGGATATCTACGCCACGCTCGGCGAAATCGTAACCGGGGCAAAGCGGGGGCGCATTGGAAATGAGATCACCGTCTTTGATTCCACGGGGCTGGCGATACAGGATATCGCAACTGCAAGGATGCTTCTCGATAAAGCTAAGGCCGAAGGGATCGGTCACGACTTTGATGTGATCGGATAAGTCGGTTTGCCGGCGGCTTAATTTGAGGCGGTTTTCAACTCATAGGACGTACCGTTACCGCTACACGTCTCAACTCTGTTTCTGCCGTTTTCCTTGGCTTTATACAGGGCGACGTCGGCACTGTTTATGAGCCCTTCCTTAGAGATAGAGTCGAACGGATATGTCGCAACGCCGAGAGAGATCGTTAGCTTTCCGGTCGGCTGTTTTGATTCACCCTGGAAGGTTGATTGTTCGACCTTTGCCCTGATGCGCTCAGCGACGACGGTCGCACCTTCCTTATCGGTGTTCGGCATCACGGCGCACATTTCCTCGCCTCCGTAGCGGTACACAAGATCGCTATCCCTTACTGCGCTGCGCATAACCTCGGCGACCGTGCGGAGCGCCTCGTCTCCCAGTTGGTGCCCATTGTTGTCGTTGTATTGTTTGAAATAGTCGATATCGATCATGATAAAAGACAGGGGCTCTTTATAGCGCTTTGCCCGAATTAGTTCTTGCTCAAGGTTTTGAGAGAGCTTCCGGTAGTTCCACAGCTCAGTGAGCGGGTCGATGAGAGTGAGCCGCTCGGTCATTTTATGCAACCTATTAACATCCCTCCCGATCCAGAGCCAACCAAGCAAAGCAACCAGCAGCAGCGGAACAAATAGCGCAAAGTGATTAGCGAGTTCCCGTGTGACTTCTTTTTGGATGAGTCGCTCGTCGACGCAGACTCTCACAAACCATGGCACTTTAGATGCAACCGTAAAACCGGAGATTATAGTCGTACCATCAGGGTACTTTAACGTATCGGTCCCCGAAGTCTTCCCCAGCATCGTTTTATAGAACGGCTCATGTGAAAGGTTCTTGCCGACCCATTTTTTTGGATCATTGCTCCGGGCGATAACGACACCCTTATCATCCAATACGCTAATAACCGTACCTTGCGCAAAGCGTGTCTGCATGAGCTTATTCTGTATTTTTGTAAGATCGAACGCCGCCGCGATAAAACCGATCCTTTTGCCTGCAAAATTGTATACGGGATACGTGACATGGACTACGGGGATTCCCGTCAAGCGGCTGTATATGAAATCACCGACCGCCATACCGTCCGATCTGATCGATTTTTTGTAACATACGGTATCGCTCACATTTACCTTTTTTGCATCCTCGCTGTTGGTCATTGCCCCGGAAGCGGCAGCCGCACGAATATTCCCATCATTATCTACAAAAAGGATAACGTTATAGAAAGGAAACTTAGGTACGATCTCTTGCAACAGGGCTTTGACTTTGGGATAGTTTTGTGCACGCACATTTTCATTTTTAGCGATAGGAATTAGCGCTTCGCCGGTTGAGATGATATATTCGTCGATGTCGTGGCCGACATTCTGCGCAATCTTTAGACTCTCGGTCTTTGTCTCTTCTTCAAGGCGCTTATTTATATCAAGCGCCTTATACGTGGAAAAGATGATGAACGGCAGGAGCATGACAACGAGCAGGACAAAAAGCCTACCCTTTACTGAAAGAAGTCTTGTATTGCCATTAATATTATTTGGATCCATGCATAACCCCTGATAAGTTGATTAGCAATAACCATCGGCACTATATTCGAAGTCTTTAGAAATTACCAGGTAAATGTTTGACCGGCATCGAACGCTCCTGCTAACATCTTATTGAGGCGTGAAAGGGGAAAGAATGTTCGGGTGGACGGGTAAAATCCTAAAAATTGATCTGAGCAGCGGTCGAGCGGTTCGGGAGGACGTCCCGGCCGATGTGCTTTACGAGTATCTGGGCGGCAGGGGCCTGGGCATTCGTTTGATGCGCGATTACTTCCGGCTGGACCCGTTTTCACCCGAGATGCCGTTAATCTTTGCTGTCGGTCCTTTGTGCGGTACGCCTTCACCGACATCGGCCAGGATGTCGGTCGTGTCGCGAAGCCCGCTTACCAACACCATCTACGATTCCTCCTGCGGGGGTCTGTTTGCCCACAAAATCAAAGCAGCCGGTCTTGACGCGATAATGATCACCGGCAAAAGCCGGCGACCCGTGTATATCCAGGTAACGGAAACGGATGCCGCTCTATATGATGCTTCGGGGCTTTGGGGAAACGACACGCTTGAGACGATGTCCGCTTTGATGGATAAGGGGAGTGTTGCCGCAATAGGACCTGCCGGCGAAAACGGGGTGCTTTTTGCGAACATTATGGTCAACGCCTCAAATTCGGTCGGTCGCGGCGGTCTTGGCGCCGTTATGGGGTCGAAAAACCTGAAGGCGGTTGTCGTGAACGGCGGGCGCAGGGTTGAGATTGCGCAGAAAGAGAGCTTTAAAAAGGGGCAGGAGGATGTCATGCGCCTTTTCAAAGCATCGCCCATTATCTTTGGGGAACTCGGTATCAGCGAGTATGGGACGCCCGCCCTCGTGGATTTAATCCGGCAGCGGCGTATGGTTCCAACCGAAAACTTTCGCAAGACATTCTTCGAGGGTGCGGGGAATTATTCCGGGCCTTCGTTTAAGCGGCACTATAAAGCCAAGAAAGAGGGGTGCTTCGGATGCCCGATTCGGTGCAAGAAGGTCGACTCGTGCGGCAAAGCCCTCCCCGAATACGAGACCGCATCTCATTTTGGGGCATTGAATAGAAACAGCGACATTCACTCCATCGTTAAATCAAATGAGCTATGTAACCTGCTGGGGATGGATACCATCAGCATGGCATCTACGATAGCGGCTTACGGTGAGTCTACGAACAGGTATTTTGGGCCGGATGAGATAGTACGGCTGGTTCAAAAGACTGCGGTGCTCGAGGGCGAGGGCGAAAAGCTTGCACTCGGTTCCGTCAGGCTGTGCGAATCATTGGGCACCCCTGAGGCATCAATGTCGGTCAAGGGTTTGGAGCTTCCCGCGTACGATCCGCGTGGGGCCTACGGTATGGCTCTCGCCTACGCTACTAGCAGCAGGGGGGGATGCCACCTGCGTGCATACCCGATAGCGAACGAGATTCTCCGCAAACCGGTTGCGACCGACAGGTTTTCGTTCTCGGGAAAAGCCCGCATTATAAAGATCGCAGAGGATACGAATGCCGTCGCCGACTCCCTGGAAATCTGCAAGTTCGCACTGCTTGCGGCCTCGCTTGAGGAGTATGCAGAGATGCTGACCGGGGTAACCGGGATCGAGTTCACGGGGCAGTCTCTTCTGAAAATCGGTGAGCGGATCGTTAAAGACGAACGATTCTATAATTGCAGCAACGGCTTTTCGTCTAAGGACGACATGCTACCCGAACGCTTTTTTACCGAACCCGGGTCATCGGGCGACGGCATAGATATCCGGCCTATCGACAAGGCCAGGTTTATCGAGGAGCTGCAAAAGTATTATAAAATGCGCGGCCTCAACGAAAACGGGTGTTTTGACTAGCCGCAATATAAGGAAGGTGCATCTTGCTGTCATTCTGAAGGAGCGATTAGCAAATGGTAAACGGCGCTTAATTGTCATTCTTATAGCAAACAGCAAACGGCGATTAGTTGTCATTCTGAAGGAGCGATTAGCAAACAGTGAACAGCGATTAGATG
>NZ_PFNG01000145.1:0-4384 GCF_002791875.1 Candidatus Aquicultor secundus
GTCTTGTACTCGATCGTCCCCTGCGGCGTGTCGCCCATGCTGATTTGGACGATGCTTGCGGTCATCGTCTGGATGCTCTCCAGCGGATTGAGCGTAAATTTTGGCGTCGACCCCGCTGCAAGCATTACGATCATCGTCTCACCTACCGCCCTCGAAATCGCCAGTATAAACGAGGCGATTACCCCGGAAAGCCCGGCTGGCAGTACGATCTTTGTCGCAACTTCGTAGCGGGTCGCCCCAAGCGCGAAACCGGCCTCCTTCAGCGTTTTAGGCACGGAAATAAGTGCGTCCTCACTGAGGGAAGAGACCATCGGGATGATCATGATACCTACCACGATACTGGCGCTGAGCGCGTTGAACGTGGGCAGGCCGGGCAGGAAGTTTTTTAATAGCGGGGTAACAAAAGTCAGCGCGAAATATCCGTATACAACTGTGGGGATTCCCGCGAGAATCTCAAGCAGCGGTTTTACGATTCTTCTGACGGTCGGGCTCGCATACATGCTCAGATATATCGCGCTTGCCAAGCCGAGCGGCAGCGCAACGATACTCGACCCGATGAGGATTATCGTTGTGCCGGCGACAAGCGGCAGGACACCGAAATGTTTATCGAGAAAGAGCGGGGTCCATTGGGTGTCGGTTAAAAACTTGCTTATCGGGACTTCTTTAAAAAAGGAGAATGTTTCAGTAAACAACGATAAGATAATCCCGATCGTCGTTAACACTGAGATCAAGACCGAACCAAAAAGAAGAGCATAAATCAGTTTCTCTTTTATATCACGCCATTTGAACTTTTTCTCTGCGACCCCGAGAACTAATTCTGTTGCGTCGTCGGGGACGATTTCGGGAGCGAGGCTACTTGTTTCTTCTGTCATGTTCAATCCCATCACCCTTTATAAAATCAACGGCGATAGCATCAGCGCCGGATTACCGGCTACTGATGCTATCCACATGGATTCTATTTATTCGACTTTGTGCACAACTCCCAATTACTCGACGAGCTTAAGGCTTTTATCGTAATCAGCTGAGTTTAGCGGTATGTATCCTACATCTGAGACGAGCTTAGTTCCGTCAGTCAGGTAGTATTGAATAAACGCTTTGACTTCGGGACGCTCGAGTGCCTTCTTGCTCACATAGATGAAAATCGGACGAGCGAGCGGCTTGTACGAGCCGTCTTTAATGCTTTCTTCGGTCGGTTCAACCGGCCCTGTGCCACCATCAACCGCAAGAATGTTTAACTTGTTTTCATTCTGCTTATAGTAGGCATATCCAAGGAACGCAAGGCCACCCTTGTCGCCCTCGACACCCTGAACCATTACATTGTAGTCTTCACTGACCTGATAATCGGTGCGGATTGCTCCTTCCCCACCATTGATCTCATCGGTAAAGTAATCAAACGTTCCATGTGCGCTGCTCGGACCATAGAGGGAGAGCTTGGTATCTGGCCATGCGGGATTAACCTGTTTCCAGGTCGAAATCTTGCTACCCGGCTCCCATATCTTCTTAAGCTCGGCAGTCGTGATTGATTTCGCCCAGGTGTTGTCCTTATTGGTAACTAGTGAGATACCATCATAAGCGACAGGAATTTCGATGTACTCAAGACCGTTTTTCTTTGCATCGGCCTTTTCCTTGTCTTTAATCGGCCTTGAAGCATCGCTTATGTCGGTCTCGCCTGCTATGAACTTTTTAAATCCGCCGCCTGTTCCAGACGACCCGACGGTAACGTTAACGCCAGGGTTTGCTTTCATGAAATTCTCTGCCATGGCCTCGCTGATTGGAAACACCGTGCTTGAACCGTCGATTTTGACGTTTCCGGAAAGACTTGCATTGGAGCCCTTCTCTGAACTACCAGTGTTGCTGTTGCTTGTATCGCCGCTCGAACCGCATCCAACTATCGCAATAGCGACTACGAGGGCAAAAGCTGCGATTACTACCAACTTTGTTTTCTTAGAGAAACGGGAAAATAATACCATTTAAACCTCCTAAAGGATATGTGGCTCACTTTGATTTGGGCCCGTGTCCTCAAAATGGCCTATCCTAAGGATAGAATGAAGGAGACTGCTCGTGGTGAAAAAGATGTAACCATTTTGTAAAATAATTGTTAACTCGACCCGTATGTCTGGAAACGAAAGAGGCCTAGACATAAGTCTGGTTTTCGTTTGCCCAGGAAGCAACACAGTCTAGCATAGGGGGGTTAACTATGTTTGGAAGATTCTTTATCTAGCGGAAAGTTAACTATGAATGTGCTGCCGATGCCAAGAGAACTGTCGACTTCGATTGTCGCGTTATGGTTTTCGGCGATATGCTTGACAATCGAAAGACCCAGGCCGGTCCCGCCGGTCTCCCGGCTTCTCGCTTTATCCGCACGGTAGAAGCGCTCGAAAATCCTGGAGATCTCGCGTTTTGCAAGACCGATACCATTATCCTGAACGATGAGGTCGATATGCGAACCAACCGGCTCGAGTTTTACGTCGATCTTACCGCCAGACATAGTGTACCTGATCGCGTTGTCCACCAGATTTCGTATAAGCGTTAGTAACTGTTCGTTGTCGCCTGTGACCAACGGCACGTTCTCGGGGATGCTCAGGTTGAGGGAAAGCCCTTTGCTCGCGGCAAGCTGGGAGAAGCTTAAGCCGACCTCATTGACAAGCTCTCCAAGATCGGTCGGCACTGTTTCGATCGCCTCCTGCTGCGTTTCGAGCTTTGATAGATCGATGAGTTCCAATACCATGTTGATCAGAGTGCTAAGCTCTTTATCCAGCCGCTTGATAAATATTCTGCTCGAAGCCGGGTCGGTATCGATACTGCGCAGCAGCGTTTCAGAGAGGAGTTTTAAGCCCGTTAACGGTGTTTTTAGCTCGTGAGAAATGTTGGCGACAAAGTCTTTTCTCAGTTTCTCGACCTGTTTCTGTCTGGTGATATCCCTGATTACGGCAAGGGTTTGCCTCTCGCCGGTGCTGCTTTTAATCGGCATGACGCGGATTCGAAGCCGTCGAAACGGCGCCTGCAGGTCGATCTCGTCCACGACTTCCTTGCCGGATACCACGGATTCCTGAACGGCGCGGTCGAGATCAAAGCTTCTAACTGAATGAAGTACCGGATAGCCGACAATGTTGTCGGTTCTGACTTGAAAAATTCGTTCAATAGTGGGGTTGGTCAGGATAACCTCGCTATTGCCGTTGATGAGAAGGATGCCTTCGGCCATATTATCCAAGATGAGATCGGCTTTGGTTTTTTCAGAGCGCAGCTCATCGATCCTTCCCTTAAGATTTGCCGCAAGGTCGTTAAGCGACTTTGATAACTCACCGATCTCGTCGCTTCTTTCAACGGGGAGCCTGTGTTCGAGATCGTCGCTCGCCATGCGCTCTGCCATAATCGTCATCCGGCTTAAGGGGCTGGTTAAGGAGCGCGAGAGCCAGTAGCTCATCAAGACCACCAGGAGCGCCACGCCGACTACGATTACAAGAATCTCCGCGTTGCCGATCAAGGCCCGCAATATAAAGCCGGTGATCAGAGCGGTAAGTACTGCAAGCAACCCATAACTAATGGCAAGTTTTTTTCCTATGCGCATGGGATTTTCTCCTCGGCCTGGAATTTATAGCCGAGGCCGTGGACTGTTTGGATATAGGAGAAGCGGGAGTGCTCTTCTATTTTATTGCGGATGCGCCGTATGTGTACGTCAATCGTGCGGCTTGACGCATAAAACTCGTATCCCCACACGCGCTCGGCAAGGTCCTGGCGGGTGAATAAGACACCGGGCCCGGATGCAAGAACGGTTAAAAGCTGGAACTCTTTCAGGCGCAGTTTGACCTCTTTGCCGCCGACCTCAATGGTATGTTTTACCATATCAAGCGTGAGATCCCCTATTTCGATGACGGATGATTCGGTGGTTTTCTTAAGGGTCCGCTTCAAATTTGCGCGTATGCGGGCGACCAGCTCTTCGATGCTAAACGGTTTGGTGATGTAATCGTCGGCCCCGACGCTGAACCCTTTAAGTTTGCTGCGCTGGTCTTCGAGGGCGGTGATCATAATAATCGGCACGTTCTCGTCGGATTCACGAATTTTTTTGCAGATCTCAAAGCCGTCCATGCCGGGCAGCAGCAGGTCGAGCAGGACGAGGTCGGGCGTATGCTCGCTCATCTCTTCAAGGCCCTGGACCCCGTTTTCAGCGGTCGCCACAGTGAAGCCGGCGCCTTTCAGGCTGTACTCCACGGTTTCTCTGATTAACAAATCGTCCTCGATAACGAGAATCTGGGCCATAAATTAATTCACATCCCCCTCTTGATACTAAAGTAAGGCACTTCGCGCTGTTCTGCAACATTTACCAAATACTTAACAGCGTTGTTACAAAACTTTCACCACTTTTGCGTTAGGACTATAATTAAAT
>NZ_PFNG01000145.1:4403-11592 GCF_002791875.1 Candidatus Aquicultor secundus
TTACAATGTTGAAATCAATGTAGAAATAACTGATAATGAGTCATAATTTAGGCGCGCAGATGTCGGAGTAGTAGAGCATGCGCGAGGGTGACCAAGAATATGCAAGAAAAAACCAAAGTCGAGTTTAAAAACGTTTCGTTTTTCTATGGCTCGTTTAAAGCAATTGATAACGTGTCGTTTAAACTGCCGAAAAATCGGGTGACGGCGTTCATCGGCCCGTCCGGTTGCGGTAAATCGACGGTTCTTCGTATCATAAACAGGACGAACGAGATAACGATGAGCACCCGCGTAGAGGGCGAAGTGCTCATCGACGGCATCGATATTTACAAAAACGGCACCGACCCGGTGCAGCTTCGCAAGCGCGTCGGCATGGTGTTCCAGAAGCCGAACCCGTTTCCGAAAAGCATTTATGAAAACCTGGCGCTCGGCCCGAAAATACACGGCACGAAGAGAAAAAACCAGCTTGATGATATCGTTGAGGAAAGCCTCAAGAAAGCGGCGCTTTGGGACGAGGTAAAAACAACGCTGCATAAATCGGCGTTTCAGCTCTCGGGCGGGCAGCAGCAGCGCCTCTGCATCGCAAGGGCGCTCACAATTAAGCCCGAGCTTCTTCTTATGGACGAGCCATGCTCGGCCCTCGACCCAATATCAACGCAAAAGATTGAAGATCTTATCGATACCCTGAAATTAGATTACACAATTGTGATGGTAACCCATAACATGCAACAGGCTGCGCGCGTTTCCGATTATACGGCCTTTTTCCTGGTTGAAGAGACCGGCGCACCGGGCAAGCTTGTTGAATTCGGCGACACGTCCACCATATTCACCCGTCCTACAAATAAAAAAACGGAGGACTATATTACGGGACGCTTTGGCTAAAAGGGAGTACTTGGGCAGTGAGAAGAACCTTTCACGAGGAGCTAGAAGTCTTACATAAATCAGTGTTACAGATGGGATGTCTCGTCGAGGACGCGGTCAAGGGCGCTATCGTGACGATTACCGATACCGACCCGTCCCTCGTAACTAAGGTAATTGTCGGTGATGATAAAGTCGATCAGATATTCAATGAAATCGAGACCAATTGCTTTATGATGCTCGCCACCCAGCAGCCCGTAGCACGTGATCTACGGCTTATAGCCTGCAGTATCAGGATCATCAGTGACCTCGAGCGAATGGGAGATTTGGCACTAAACATCGCTAAAGCCTCTCCGGCGGTAAACGAAGGCAAGCCCTTGGTGGCCTCGGATGTCCTAACCAGGATGGGTAATGCCGTCTCACTCATGATCGATGACGCCCTGCAAGCGTTTACGAAATACGACGTAAGTCTCGCCGAGAGCGTGGAAGATCAGGACGACAAGATAGACGACATGTATATAGAGCTTTTCGGGAAGCTTTTTGATTACGGCGGCGACCACGAAATCAGTTGCGCCATAAAATCGGCCTTTGTCGGCCGCTACCTTGAGCGGATTGCAGACCACTGCGTTACCATCGCCGAGCGCGTAAACTTCCTCGTTAAAGGTATGGGATAAAGTATCCTAATCTTAAGTTTATCCTAATTCAATTACGCGGTGCAGAATTACGCCGTTTGTCTATGAAACATCGGGTTTAATGCCCTCTGGCAGCTGCAACACAATGAATCTTCAGGTTCTCTATAGAGGGACAACCTGCATCCACAGCGCTGACAAAACGCCAACTCCGTGACGCGTTTTGGTCCAGCGAGGACTTCTTCTAAAGTTTTTCCGTTGTTGCCGCTGAATGATATGCCGCGAACGATAGAACCTTTCATCTCTGGATCAATCCTTTCTATGTCTGGTTGGGTATTGCCAATAGTTAATTTAGTTTTATGGTTCCGCCGTATTTTTTCCCGAAAATAATCCTTCTAAACCTAGTAACGAAGAGATTTTTAAATAATTCTTCAATCAGTTGTTACTTAGGGGTGGGGTAGCTCGGCCGGCAAGCAGGCATCGAGAGGATGTATGTGCTATTCGTCCTGCATAAAGAGCTTATCAAGCCCGGTAATTTCGAAGATTCTTCGTATGTTGGGATGTGCGTTTTCAACTTTAACCGACGACACCCCGCCCAGGCGTTTTCTCAGCACGATGAGAAGCCTCAGAAAGTAGCTATCGGCAAACTCGAGTTCGCTTAAATCGAAGACCACTTTGTCGACCCCATTGAGCCTCCGCGATAACGCGCGCCTGAGTTTTGAGCTTCCCGACAGGTCGGCTTCACCGGCCAGGCGCACGGTGAGCGTGGTGTCGTCTCGCTCAAACTCGTACGCGACGGTGAGATCCGTCGGGCTCGGTCTCTTATGTGATTGTTGTCTTGAGTTTTTCTTTTCCATAGTAGAAGCTAATCCTTAATTCCTGATGCTTAACCACGTGTCGTGAACGTTCGCGAAGATCGCCGTTTATTGCAGATAACCCGCCCTATTATTGTTATGCGACTAAATACGCTCCGGCAAACTTAAGCTTAGAGATATTTTTTCATAAAAATAGCTGATACGGGCCCATATGGCCTGCCTGCCGGGCGACCCATTGCATCTTGTCGGTGTCCGGATATGCAGCTATACTTGAGAACAGCGTGTTTTTTTTAAACGATAGGTGAGATTATTGAGTAATATAAGGGTCGGCGGCCAGGCGTTTGGCGATGGCGTTTTAATGAGGACAAAAAAATACTGGGCACTTGTAAGAGAGGACGGCTCATCAGAGTTTGGCTCGGTTACCTCGTGGCTCGACCACCATCCGCGCTGGAACGTGTTCTTTATCCGATCGGTGGTTTCGTTCATCGAGATGGTAAAGTTCGGCTTCCAGACCTACCGGAAAAACCCGGCGGCCGCAAACCGCCGTCTGCTTCTCTGGGTAGGAATCTACATCGCCATTACACTACCCCTTTCGATGGTGGTCAGGGCATATGTCGGGTCGAGCTTACTGGTGAACGCTCTGTCTCAGTTTTTCTACCTGACGATAGCACTCTGGACGATCAGTAAGGGGATGACGGGCAGGATTTGGACATATCACGGCGCTGAGCACAAGGCTGTTAACGCATTCGAGCAGGATAAAGACCTGAACGATGCGGCACAGATCCAGAGCTGTTCCAGGATACATCCGAGGTGCGGCACGAACCTCGTGTTCATCATCATGGTCCTGACATCGCTCTACTTTCCATCGCCGGAAAGCAACGTCAATCTGGTGTTCTCCGGGGTGTACTCGATATTTGCGCTGACGATGTCGCTCGAGCTGTTCCGCCAGTTGATGAGATGGCCCAAGTTCATCTTGACCAAGATCATGCTTTTCGGCGGCCAGACGTTGCAGAAATTCGTCACCACAAAAGAGCCGGACGACGGCCAGGTCATGGTCGCAGCCAAAGCCCTGCAGCTGGTCTTGGCCCTCGAGTCCATGGACAGCAACCGCGAGGCACAAGTAACAACTGGTGCGGCTAATTAAAGATTGAGACTGGGACGTTAAAGGATTAAAACCGACGGAGGCCGAGCCAATCGGCCTCCTTAATTTTGTCGGCCACCGCCCGCCCTTAGGTGGACATTTCCCGCCCATTATGATATATTTTTCATCGCGCGAAGCACCAAGCGAAGTCGACTTGGCCTGCAAATCGCGAGAACCATCCATAAAAGCGATAGCTACCGGCGTAGCTATTATTTTTATGATGCAGAACTCAGACTTAACGACCGACGATAATAAAAATAGTGGGGCGTAGCCAAGCGGTAAGGCACGGGTCTTTGGCACCCGCATTCGAAGGTTCGAATCCTTCCGCCCCAGCCAAACGTCTTATTCGAACTCGAAGATAAAACAACACGACCTGGTCAAAAAAACTTTCTCGGCTCTAGAATCCTTTGCGTCAAGGTTTGCTAGCTTGTCTTCAGCGTCAGCTATCTCTTTGGCAATTCGTTCTTGCTCTTTTTTGTAAAGCGTAAAAGGCGTTCATATCTTTAGTCCTTTTGCTCCATAAGATATGTTAGATATTTTGGCTTTTGAATAGGGATATTTTCATATGCTTTAAGCCTTAAAAGGTGATTATCACCGGATATAATTATGTGCGCGTTCCCGGCAACAGCACATTCAAGCAATCGGTTATCAGGTTCGTCCTTCACAACTGAAAGCTTTACCTTTGGGTTATAGAGCTCGGCTAATCTGCTTGTTTGCCGCACGAATTGCTGAATTTTATGTTCAGGCCAGGAAAACTTCTCTCGAAGCTTGCTAGCCGTTTCATTGATGATGTCATTGGATGTAATCAAAATGACCTTATGCTTCTCAGCCAGCGCTAAAATCTGCCTGGGAGGGCCATCAAAAAGAAGCGCCGATATGTAGACGTTGGAATCAAAGACTACTCTTAGCATTATGCGGTCCCGTTAAGAATCTTGAACAGCTCATCCTCGTTTTTGATGCCAAAGCGTTTTGCTGTCTTTTCTCCAAACGCAAATAAATCCTGCCATTCCTCTTCGGCCTGGCGCTCTTTATAGACATGAACCATTTCACGCAAAAGTTCGCTCTTTGAGCGGCGCTCTTTTTTTGCTAAAACTTCAATTTCTTCCGCCATCTCGGGAGAGAGGGAAAAGGATAAAACTTTTGTTGTTCTACCCACCATAATCACCTCCATGTGTTAATACTTAGTAATACTGATATTATTTTACCTCATAATCGACTTTAATCAACAGGATTCTTACAAAAATGAACAATCTTGCTGTTCTTCGTTTCTCTCTATTGTTTAAACGCTTCCAAAAGCTTTAAGCGAAAATTCGCGAACTTTTCCGTTACCGAGAATCTATTTACAATCTCCTGAACACTAGAATTATTCATCCTTGGCATCAAAAGGTAAGCCGCAAAAACATCGGCCTGGCGTTCTTGAAACTTATCCCAAGGGTAGCTGCCGGATAAACTTGTTGTTTTCAACCGGACAAATACCGTCCACTTAGGACAGCCAAGATTCTTTAGCCGAAATTTTGAACCCTCCCAGGATTCTAACTTCTTAATCTGCTTGGTGTTGTTTTGCAACTCAGAGTAATTTCATAAATAAATCTACTTGATGTATGCATCTATAAGATGCATAATGATGCATATTATTATGAATACTAGGAGCAGGGTTATGAGAACTACACTAAACATTGATGATGAACTACTGGCAAAAGCAGAAGAAATAACCGGCATTAAGGAAAAAACGTCCTTAGTCAAACTGGGACTAGAAGCATTAATTGCGAGGGAAAGCAGCAAAAGGCTCGCAAAGTTAGGTGGGACTGAAAAAAACTTAAATATGGTACCGCGCAGACGATTAGCGAGCAAATAAAATGGTTTTAGTTGACACTTCAGTTTGGGTAGCGCATTTGCGCCAGGGAAATTCTGACCTTGAGATATTGCTGAACAACAGTGAGGTCATTTGTCATAAGTTTATTATTGGTGAACTTGCTTGCGGAAATATTAAGAATAGAGCAGAAATTCTGTCGCTTCTCAATGCACTTCCTAAGGCAACGCAAGCAAAACATGATGAAGTAATGCGTTTTATCGAAAATTATCGTCTTATGGGCGTAGGTTTAGGGTATATAGACGTGCATTTGCTTGCATCGACGCTCTTAACAAAAACTCCCATCTGGACATTTGACAAGAAATTGAATTCAATCGCAACAAAACTTAAGCTTGCGTTTTGATTATAGAATTACAGATGATTAGGAACACGAAATCTATGAAGAACACGGTCAACTTCCACCGAAAATTTGCCTCGCTATGTGATAAAATGCTTAAAGCCTTGGAAGGGGGATTTATGAAAAAGAGCGATATCTACACGATGATCGAGCAATGGGTTGATGTATGGAATGCCAGAGATATAGACCGCTTGAAATCCATGTATGCTCAAGATGCCATCCTATATCAGGGGCCGGTCAAAAAAGCTCTTAAAGGATGGGAATACATCCAGGCCAGGTTAGAAGACCTTACCGATGGATTTCCCGACGCTCAGATGAAGATTAATAATCTTCATGTTGATGGCAATATCGCTATCCTTGAATTTAATGAAACCGGAACGCATGAGGGGCGTTTTCTGGATTATGAGCCTACCGGCAACAAAATTGATTTTGATTCCTGCCTTGTTTTTAGAGTCAGCAATGGAAAGATCGTCAATCATACGACGTATGTTGATACGGCAACGATACTGCGATCCCTGGGGTTAATTAAGGTTGCCGGTGCTCGTCCCGAGGCAGCTTAGCGGTTTAGTTGAAAGACGAGGGACGAAGACGAGGGGACGATTGTAGAGAATACGCCGTGTTCATTGGTTGTCCCTGAATCATGCCAGGCAGTAAAACGCCTCGTATTAAAGCTAATATTTGTGCTGATAGCAACCGGGCTATTAGGCTTAGCTTTAACAACTACGCGGGCGCCTTTAACTATTTCATATAGCAGGAGCGGAGGTTTTTCTGAATCATAGTAGCTTATATAAAGCAGCCTAAAATGGTGCAAGGGGGATGTTACTCCAGATGATGCCAGGCGCGCGCTACTCCATACCATCCTGGCCGCCATGAGTTGCCCCACTTTGTTGGCGGGCAATTCGTCGCCTTTTAGTACCCTCACCGTTTTATCCGGGTTTGCCCCCGATATGCCTATCTTAGAAATATCGCCATGCCATACCGTAAGCCGACCACCCGCCACCACATATTTAACGTCGAGGCTTCTTAGCATGGCAAGCGCTTCATCCTCGCTTGTCGCCTGATAAAACCGTTCAGAGGCGATGATGCCCTTGATGCCGATCTCCTGGTTCGCCGAAGAGACCATAGCCCTCTGGCTCAAGTACTGAAGCTTACAGGCATCGGCCCAACTACACATAACGCTATAGCTTGGTTTCTTGGCGTAATCGTAAAAATCCCCCGGCACATCCGTGGAAGTTCTCATATATTGGGCCAGACCTGCCAGGTTGGCGTTAGATGCTGTGGGCGGCGTGTCTTTAATCGTAAACACCATAACAACAATCGCTGCAACTGCGCCGATCGCTGTTAGGAGGTTCCTGCCCATGAACGATGCGCGTGTGCTTTTTAGCCTCTCGCACACGAAATCTGCGCTTACCGAGATACCGAGCCCATATGCAATAACTGCGAAAATCGAGAAGTACGGGCTGTAATAATGAAGCGCTTGCAAGGTATAAAACCCTAATGCGAAGAGCATCGTGTAAAAGAAAATATGTTCAAAACTTGTCT
>NZ_PFNG01000232.1:0-2406 GCF_002791875.1 Candidatus Aquicultor secundus
CCTCTGATACTTGATCATATTCGTCGCCTCTTCATCCAGCGAAACACCGGATACCGATTGGCGATGATTCTCGAGCAGGTCGGTATATAGCTTCCCGTTGGTAACCATTGTCGACGAATCCTGGGATTCTATGCCGAGGTTCGTAATGGTCGAGCGGTAATAATCGTTCATTGTAACGTTATCGCCGTTTATTGTAAGAAGCGTGTCCTTTAATTTGGCGATGGCCAGAGCGTTTGAGTTGTCACCCGGTATACCTGCCGGATTCGTTGCGGCCGCAACGTGCTTCGGATCGTCAACGTCAGGGCTTAAGGCGATATCCCCCGCCCCCGTCCCGGCAAAGAAGTTCCAACCGGTGGTGCCGTCTAAGCCAACACCAGCCGCATGAAGGTTGTTTACCTCAGTTACCAAGGTGGATGCCAGCGTATCGAGATCGCCGCGATATTTCTGAATCGTGGTATCTCGCGTATCGGTCAGCGATTTTAGCTCTCCGCCGTATGATGTGACCGGCGATCCATCCACCGCCCAGGTCACATCTCCGTAGCCGCTATTGAGCCCGTTTGGTGTGGCCTGTATGTGGTTTGCCGAGTATTCGCTTACCAACTGCCTGCCATTTAAGAATATCAATTCGGTGCCCGAATCTTGCTCGGCCACCGTAATGTCGGCAATCTTCGAGAGATCATCGACCAGCTTATCTCGCTCATCCCTAAGGTCATTTGGCGCGACGCCGGTCGTCTGTATTCTAACGATATCTTTGTTGAGCGCATATATCCTATCCGCGATATTGTTGACCTCATCAACTTTTACCGATACCTGATCATTCAGGTTATCGCGAAGGCGGCTTAGCTTTGCATCCAGCTGGTTAAATGTCGATGCAAGCGTGCGCCCCATCTCAATTACCGAGGACCTGGCAGAGAGGCTCTCGGGGTTTTTGCTTAGCTCTTGCCAGGAATCCCAAAACTCGCCCATCATATTCTGAAGGCCGGTATCTGAAGGCTCATTGAGTATCGATTCCACCTGCTTGAGCGCATCGTCTTTCACGCCCCAGCCGCCCAAGGACTGATTCTCTTTTCTAATCTGGTCGTCGAAGTAGCTGCTTCGCACCCGCTCGACTGATTTCACCTCGACACCGGTACCAAGCTGGGCCTGAAGCATCGGCCTATTATAGCCGGGATAGGGAAACGAGGGGGCCGCCGCAAGAATCGCCCGCTGTCTCGAATAGCCCGGCGTATTGGCGTTGGCTATATTATGCGCCGTAACATCCATCCCGTATTGACTTGCATCTAGGGCTTTTCTTGCAATCCCTATGCCAAAAAATCCATCCATCCTATAACACCTCTTTATGCCCTTCCGTCAAACAACTTGGGATTTACACCTTGGGGATTGGGCTTTTGACCGTACACCGGGCTTTCCTCACGCATGATCGCGTTGAAAAGGAAGTTGGTGTGGCCGATGTTTCGCCTAAGAAGCTCGGCGTTAGTCTTGTTGGTCTCGCCGAGATCCTCGACTATCGCAAGCATCTGGTCTTTAAGTTCCGCGGCCGCTTCGGCCGTTTGTTTGTCAAAGTCTTTTAATATCGTTGAGAGCTGGGGGGTTGGCTGGGATAAATTGCTATTAGTATCTACGTCTAACAGGGTGAGCCGTTTTCTCTCCAGGTCGCGAACAACCCGCATCATCTGCTCCGTCGCCTTGACTACGTCTGAAAGATCCTCAATATTTCCGCTGACGATCAGCTCTTGCTCTTTCTTCGATAAATTCAACAATCCCTGGTATGATTCTTTTTCGCTCTTTAAGACGTCTATTAAAGCGTTGGCATCAATGTTCAATTTTCTCACCCTCAAGCTAGTTTTAGACCGTTTCATCTACAACCGCGCGATGGATGATCTTATCAGCTATTTCCTTGCTGGCAACATTATATTTGCCGGCCTCTATCTTGCTTTTCAGTTCATCCACCAGGTCGCTTCGCGTGTCAGGAAGCTTCTCGTAGACCTCTTTGGCCTTCACGACTTCCTGGCTGCGGGTAGTTATGGTAACGGAGTCGACTTTCGCCGCGGCGCCCTCTACTTTAGATTCTGAGGATTTAGCCTTCTCCGCTTTTCTGTTTTCGACCTGTCGCACGTATCCCTGTAGAACTTTACGGACTTGTTCATTAGAGATTTTCATGTCTTCACCCCACTTGCCTATAGTTATCGGCAGCACTTACATTTTTCTCCACCTACCGGAGAAACCCTGCCACCCTACAGATAAGCACGGTGGTCTGGGCCGAGACAAGCTCGGCCCCTACATTAGCATTTATCAGGCAACTGCTATGGTTATTGCTGCCTGCTGCATACTCCTTACCGCCTACTAGAAACTGCTTTCTAACCCACGCTCATTCGCAATTCGCAATTCCCTAGCCCCTTATGTTGG
>NZ_PFNG01000179.1:0-7124 GCF_002791875.1 Candidatus Aquicultor secundus
TGCGACTGCTATACCCGACCTGCACCCGGTACGGCTCGGATTTCACTGCCTCGCCCGTTTCGGATGGATACGGGACGACAGTCGAAAAGATGCCGCTTGCATTTGTCCTGCCCATGATCCTAAACGGGAGCACCCGGCCGTTGTTGGCACATATCCTCGTCCGGACGGCGACCGGCCTGTTTGGCTCGGCGTTGATGGTGAGGCGGGCGCCTTTTACGGCCTCAAAGAGCATAAACGGCGCGGAATTCGCATCGGCGTCGCTAATATAAAGGAGTCTGAAGTGGTGAAGCGGCTCGACTTTTCCTTCTGGGGGCGGCTTTATTACCTCCCAGCACAGTCGGTAAGCCATGGTACGCCTGACCTCCTCGATATTCAGTTCCTCCTGGCGCAGCACGCGCGCGGCCGCATTTGGGTTCGCGCTCGGCTCGCCGATTCTTGCGATATCCCCCGACCAGACGGAGAACTTTTTATCCCCCACGACATAGCGAACGCCGAGGTTGCGGAGCGTTTTGTAGGCCTCATCCTCGTCTTGGATCTGGTAGAATTTCTCGGCGGCGATGATGCCGTTGATGCCGCTTTCATGGTTTCCCGTTGACACACAAGCCCGCTCGGCAAGGTATTCCAGCTGGAAGCTCCAGCTCCAATTGCAGATAATCCCGTAAGACGGTTTTTTCGACGGGTTTGAAAAATCGCCCGGTGATGGCGTGTGCTCCTGCATATAGCGGGAGAGCGCGTAGAGGTTGGGATCGACCCGGCCGGGGGTGGCTCCCGTTAAGGGATACGCCACAACTATAACCGCGATTGCGGTAACCAGGGCAAAGAGCGAATTGGCGTTTAGTGATGCGGGCAGATAATCCTTGAACTGTGAGAATATATAATCGATCGCCAGAAAGAAAAAGAGGGCGTACGAGATCACCAAGAAGACCGATAAGAAATCGCTATAGTAGCGTACCGTGATCGTATAAAACCCCAGTGACGAAAAGATCACGTAAAAGAAGATGTGCTTAAAACTCACGTAGTTACGGCGCCAATCCCGCGCGGCAAGCCAGAGTACGGCGATGGGGGCAATGAAAAGAAGCGGCGAGAAAAACCGCTGCGCCCAGCTTGCATCGGGCTTGAAAAGGGGCGTGAGTTCAAACGTGTCCATGCCGAGAGGATAGCTGCCGATACTTCGCCAGTACCCCTTAAGCAGCACATGAGAGACCGCCGGTACGGCCACCGCAAGTGCGAGCGCGGTGAGGATCGCCACCCCTGCGATAATCCTAAAGTGAGAGAGCTTGATCCTGCCGGCAAGGAGGGCGTAGCCGAGGGCCCCGAAAGCGGCGATCGCCCCGAAAGCGGCGATGTGAAAATATGAGAGCTTGCTGAACTCAAAGCCACCCGCCGGCCAGGCGATGGTAAGCGCCGAGATAACCAGGGTCAGGGTGGCAAAGCCAAAAAGGGCGCCCAGCGAGGCGAGCGCGGCCTTAACGTCTTCTCTATCCAGGATAAAGAGCGCAACGATAACGGGAAGGGCCACCATCGAGTTGACCAGGATGAGCGAGAGCGACATCATCATCGAGGCCGCTATTGCCATCCCGCCGAATATCCCCGCAAGCACAAAGCCCCTGATGTGTCGTTCGATAAACAAGCGTTGTGCCACAAGGAAAAGGGCAAAGACCGATGGGATGAGGAAGGCGTCGGCGATATGGTGATCAACCCCAAGCGCCGGCAGAAGAGCGAAGTCGGGAAGAACAAGCGCAAAGGCCGCCGCGGCCAGAGCGATTCTTTTTCCGAACAGCTCCCTGGCTAAAAAATAGATTGGAACAGTCGCCGCCATACCGAGGGCCAGCACAATAATGCCCGCCGCCTGCCGTACATCGATGCGCGCGATTGCCGAGACCAAAAGAGAGAGGCTTGCCAGGATATACGGCCAAATCGGGGGCAGCACGTACGCGAATCCCCAGGGGTAGCTTGAATAATAATCCATGCTCGCGGGCATCCTTGGAAAATGGGAAACGGCCAGGTCAAACATCCGTAAATAACTGGCAGAATCGGCGTCGGCGGTTAGCAAAAGGGTAGCGTTCTGAGTTAGAATAGGGAGTACCCTGTATCGCAGAAAAAACGATGCCAGGGTTAAAAGAACGAAGGCAATAATGGCATACAGGTTGTTTTGACAATAGGCGATGGTTCGTAGCTTAATATTTTTCATCTGCGCATATAACCGGTTGGAGAAAGATTACTGTATCACTACATGCATAAGCACATGCGTCAGTAAGAATTATAAGGGTAACAGGGAAAACAAACAACCGGACGATACCACGTCTTGAGGCCGGAAGGCGGCTAAATTATTTGGGATCGACTCCGATAACCTAGAAGTATGCTTTAATGCGATGCACGACGAGCAAGCGGGTACGTTACGATGAACAACGATACGTTGAAGCAAAAGCTTACTATTACAAAAAAGAGTATAGAACAGAGTGTAGATAAGATTACTCCTAGCGGTGGGGCCGGTTCGAATGCCTTCAGGCTGAAGCCGGCGCTCGTTATTATTGCAGTGATGCTGGTTGTGGGAGGATGCATCTCACACAAGGCGGGCTCACAGAAGGCGGTCACTGCGAGCACGCAAGAAGAACGCACGGCAACCGCTACCGCATCCGCAAGTAAAGCTGCTTTAGCGGGCACGGCTACTGCTGAGAGCAGTGGGGCCAGCAGTGGGGCCGCACAAGTTAGCACGCAAGCAGTTGGCCAGGCGGGCGCACAGGAGGGCACGCAAACGGCGGTATGGCAGGTTATCCCGGTTTTGCTCTATCACCAGATCCTGCCCAATCCAACCAATTCCATCACAACCGCACCGGATGTCTTCGACCGGCAGATGAAGACGCTGTCCGATTTGGGGTATAAAACGGTAACCCTAGATCAGCTCTACGCAAATCTTACCAAGGGAAAACCGCTACCTAACAAGCCGGTTCTCATTACGTTTGACGACGGCTGGAAAAACCAGTACCAAAACGCCATTCCCATCCTGCTCAAGTACAAGTTTAAAGCGGCGTTTTTCGTTAACCCGCAGACCATAAACTTTAAGAACCGTATCTTTATGAATGCGGGCGATTTAGTCGACCTCGACAAGCACGGCTTCGACGTTCAGTCGCACACCTGGGCCCACTCTAACTTGATTATAAAGCACGGCGAAACGTCTGCCGCCTACAATGCACGACTGACCCACGAGCTGAAGGATTCAAAGATCTGGCTTGAGAAGGTGCTTAAAAAACGGATGGACTACTTTGCGTACCCTTACGGTCTTTACAATTCCTGGGTGGTCAAAGCGGTGGCGAATACGGGCTACAAGATGGCCTTTACCGTGAACTCCGGCAAGAACATGGCGGCAGAGCAGTCGCCCCTGCTTTTGAAGCGCACGATTATCTTTAAAAATACCTCGTTTAAAAACTTTATCGACGACTTAAACAGCCTGCCTTTGGATGTCACAGCGCATCATCCGGAGGATGCCTCCTATGTGACCACGGACACGGCCTGTATCGCGGCGGTCTTTGGTGACTTAAAAGGGGTTAACATCGATACGCTTCGGCTCAGGCTCGATTACCGCGACATCGGAGGTCGCGTTGTCCTCTTACCGGACCACAGACATGTCTATTCTTCCGGAATCGCCAAACTAAAACCCGGCTACCACTACGCGGTCATAAGAGGCAAGACCACCAAGGGCGCCATCGTTCAATCATCCTGGGCCTTTTTCGTGAAGCGGTAGTTCCACGGCATGAATTTAGGCAGTTCGAATCCTCTCATCCGCGACCAGGGACAAGGCATCTAATTTGGTTTCAGCGTCCCTGAGCTCACTTGAGATACGGTTTTGCTCTTGTTTTAGTAAGTCAACCGGGATAGCTTCGGCAACACGAAATCTCAGGACTTCAGTTGCTTTACAAATTCACACGGCGTTAATATCTGAATTCCCTGATAAGTGCCGACATCAAGCAAATGATTATCCCCGGAAATAATAAAATCTGCCTTGCCTTCGACTGCACAGACTAAAAACATATTATCCGATGGATCTTCGGTTATGACGTCTATTTTTAGCTCGCCAGGTGTTCTTTGTGAGTATTTGCTAAGAAGTGACACATACTGCTCGATCCCTTCATCTGCTAGGGAAAAGGCAGATTGTCATAGAATTATAGCGGTATAGAACAAGCTTGTGTAAATGCCGTTTTTGCTGGAAAACCTGGCAGTTTACCACAAAAGTTTGGAAAACCCTTAACGGGTTACCACAGTCCAACAACTATGGCCAGTAAAAACTATTAACTTTTTCATCAGGTATGAAATAATATCCCGAGGATGCAAAGGGGAGTAGTAACAAATATACGTAACTAAGCCGTATCCACAAAGTTGACAACTGTATACCATTAGTATACAGTGCGGCTATGGTTAATTTAATGAGTAAAACAAAACAGAAGATATTGGGGCTCTTGTTTGCCAATGAGGATCGGGAATTTTATATAAGGGAAATTGCCAGATTAATTGGCGTTTCTCCAATGGGTGCACAAAAATCGCTCAACACGCTTGAACAAGCAGGCATTGTCACTTCTCAAAAAAAGGGGATCCAGAAATTTTACTCGGTCAACAAAGAGAATCCAACGTATGCTGAAATCAAAGGTTTGGCGATTAAATCGTTCGGCGTCGCCCGGATATTAAAAGAGGTTCTTGGTGACGTTGCAGGAATTGAGGAAGCTTTTATTTATGGGTCTTTTGCCAAAGGGGAAGTAGACGCCAACAGCGATATCGATCTTTTTGTAATCGGTGATGTCGAGTATAATGTTTTAAGTAAAGCTGCTCGTAAGGCAGAGGATATATTGGGTAGAGAAGTTAACTTCGACTTAATTAGCGAAAAAGAATTCTTCGAGAAGAAAAAGGCAGACAATCCCTTTATTAAAGATATAACTACTAACAAGAGAATTGAATTAATCAAAAATGGCCAGAGAATTTGACTTTAGTTTATTAAAGAAACAAACCGTCAACTATCAGCAAATTGAAGTGACGATCCACAAAGCCTATAAATCCGTAGAGGCGAGTAGGAAGGTTTTGGGTACTGACACCGACTCTTCCTTTATCTTGGCCTATGAGGCCATGCTTAAGGCGACACTTGCCTTGATGCTCTCAAGGGGATACCGACCAAGGACGGCATTGGGGCACCACAAGACACTCGTTGACTTTTCAAGCTTCGTTTTAGGTGAGAAATTCGAGGGCATCACTGCGGCTTACGATAGTATGAGGGCTAAGCGAAATAAGGTTGTTTATGACATAGCTCTGGTATCTGAAGATGAAGCCTCGCAAGCTACAATCTTAGCGGGTCAGTATGTAGACATTATCAAAAACAAGATAGAAGAAGACAATCCGCAGCCCAGACTCCTGTAGTTATTCTCTTTGCTGCTATAAGATTCTAGCCTACTAACCTCAGTGCTGCTAAAACCCCTTACTGTCATGACGTCATACCATCATAACGTTTTAGTGTTAATATAGGGATGATGGAAATGCCGCTTTTGCTGGAAAACGTGGCAGTTTACCACAAAAGCTCGGAAAACCCTAGCAGGTTTACCACATTCCCACAACCCCGACGACGTTTATTAAGAGTTTTATTTTAAGGGCGAACGCTTGTTTGTATAATAAATCCCTTATGATATAATCAAGCCAATTTTAATTTCGTAGTGTAGTTTAAATATAGGAACGCTTTATAGCACTGCGAAAAACTTTGGTTTAGCAAATCTACCCACAGCACGTTGGTTTAGCAGGGGAGAGTGGAATGGGTTTAGCAGATTGGTTCAGCACCGGCTGTTCCAATATCCAGGTAAAAGATGGCGGAACAATATCGACTCGCTACAAGAATATTGCCGTGATTGAAACGGATGCGTGCTCATTGATGTGGTATAATTCATAGTCAAGAGGAGGATATTAATTATGAATGCAGCGAAAAAGGAAGTTAGCGATCTTCTCTCTCGTTTGCCTGATGACTGCACCATTGAAGATATCCAATATCATCTTTACGTTCTGCAAAAAATTGAGCGCGGTCTTGCCAATGTAAATGAAGGGCGGATCTATTCACAGCAAGAAGTCAAAGCACGGATGTCAAAATGGCTCGAGAGATAATATGGTCAGAGGAAGCTGTTGCCGATCTTGAAGCGCTTGCTGATTATATCACGAGGGATTCTGCCGTATATGCAGCCTCATTTGTTCGTGAGATATTAGACGCAAGCAATACGCTTAGTAAATTTCCCAAGCGAGGGCGGGTTGTGCCCGAACTCAGCGATTCAAATATCCGCGAATTATTCGTAAGAGATTACAGACTTATCTATCTCGTTGAGAGATCTCGCATTGTAATATTAGGTCTCATCCACGGAAGTAGGAACCTAAACAGACCATGGAAGGGCAAATAAACATGAAATGCCCAACATGCGACGTGTGTTCATCCCCGACGATGTAGCGGCCAAGCTAGAAGAAATCGTCGAAGCAGCCAAGAAACAAAAGGTTGAAATTGAAGTTGTAGATTATCAAGGTGCCGCATAAAACCAACGACAAAAACCCCTAACGGCAATTGCTTGTTCTTACTGGCTGGTTGCTCGATTCTGAGTTTACGGTTATTCCTTAACCTTCGTTTAGGAATCTACGAACTTCTTTTTGCTTTTGAATACAGGCGTCAGTGATCAGGAATCTATGTAGTGCATGAATGTGCGTTAAAATGGGCCGGAATCATTTTTCAAAAAGCTGGTAATAACTTGGTTGATATGTTTACGAGTGGTAGGTTTGGGATATTCCCAATACTACGAACGTAGCGTGTATTAAGGTTATATGCAAGGTAATCGGATTAATCCAACCCAACGCAATCAAAAAATTAGTAGACGGCGCTAACGCGAGCCTGGATTACCAGACCCTCCTTGGTATTACCGGCTCTGGTAAGACCTACACGATTGCCAACGTGATCGAGGATAACTGCAATTTAGCAGTTTAGTTTTTCTTGCCTTTTCCACTAGCTTTAAAAGCCGCATATATGAGCCCAGAAAATGTGTTTGGCAACTAAAAACTCTTGCGTTCGGAACTTAATTTCTCTAGCACCCCAAGTTCCGTTTTTAGCAATTAATGGTAGA
>NZ_PFNG01000179.1:7148-7373 GCF_002791875.1 Candidatus Aquicultor secundus
TGTCGATTATCGCACTGGTAAGTTTTTCGTCGTAAAAGGGGTGAGTACTGGTTGGGGTGCTAAGAAAATTCCAGTTAACCGCTAGAATAATTAAGTTCCGTTTGCACTATTTTTATTTTGCCAAAAACATTATGCCAAAGCAACATGCCGATTAAAACAGAGGATATCGATATCGTTGTTCCCGAAAAGGTACAAATCTCAGGCGATAAAACAATTGATGCTGTG
>NZ_PFNG01000179.1:7388-13497 GCF_002791875.1 Candidatus Aquicultor secundus
TTAACGCACCAAAGGGGCTCACGGGAGGACGTTGCTTTAACGGTTCAAAGAGGGTTGAGTGCACAAGCATTACGTTATACAAATATTCTCCATGACAATCGAATGGCTATTACAATAAATGATTTCTTAATTAATGGCGAGTTGGCTGATATAAATGTGAAAGTTCCAACACCAGCCGCTTTCGTCGGTTAATCCATACGAGGGACTTTACAAGATCGACTTAACCACCGGTAAGCGCGTACTTATCCATGCGATATCGCTAACGAAGAGACCGACTACACAGGTGCAGATACTCGATATGTTTGCAGAACCATAGTCCCGTCTCAAAAAGCTCTGAGTTTAGTGAATTCTACTGATTTATTCCCCATATGCCCGGTTCAGCGACTTGGGTGATGTTTGCCACCTGATCTGCCACAAAGTTTTTCCTTGCTTAGAATATTAGCATATGCTAATATTCATAGATGCTAAGGAGGACGTTATGACGCTTAATCAACCTGTTTACGACTTTAAAGCTGGCTTTTTTAAGGCGTTGGCTCATCCCTCAAGGATACGAATACTTGAGTTGCTTCGAGATGGGGAGAAGAGCGTAAATGAACTCCAGCCTGCCCTGGGACTCGAGCCCTCGAATATATCGCAGCAATTGGCGGTTTTGCGGTCGGCGGATATCGTCGTAGGGCGTAAGCAAGGAGCTAACGTTTTTTATACTGTAAAAAGCCGACTCATCTATGTGCTGCTCGATGCGGCCAAAGACCTCTTTAACGAGAGTTTATCGCAGAAGATCAAGCTGCTTGAATCGCTGTAGCGGCAAGGTTTCACATTGGCTTGCGTACAAGAACGCCGGTTCTCCAACTGAAGTAGGCAAAACTCAACGTTGTAAAACAAGGAGTATGAATCCGTATTGACTGAGGCGTTTTTTGTCGTTGTTTTAGTGGCATACCTTATTGGAACAGTGCTGCCATTAGTGTTCTACAGCAACAATCGTATTAACATTCCTATAGCTCACGCATTCGCACTTATCGCATCCGGTGCGGGCATCATAGCTTCTGTGCTTGCGCTTACCGGCGCCACGGCCGTTACGGTAACTATTTTTCCATCACCGGTTTTTGGCGCTACTTCTTTATCTCTCGATGGACTCTCCGCCTTTTTCTTGTTAACCATATCCCTGGTATCGCTTGCGGTATCTATTTATGCGACCCCCTATATGGTGAAAACCGCCGGCAAAAGAAGTGCCGCCGGGTTCGGGGCCTTGTATAACTTGTTTTTGCTTTCGCTCGTCATGGTGGTGACTGTCGACAACGCTTTTTACTTCGTCGTCTTCTGGGAGCTGATGACGCTTACGTCATATTTCTTAGTTGTGTTTGATTACAAGAAGATCCAGACGGCACGGGCCGGATTTCAATACCTGGTCATGACGCATGTGGGCACTGCGTTTATCCTATTTTCACTTATTGCTTTGTCGGTTCACGCCGGTGGCTTTAGCTTTGCCGGCTTTAAGGCGGCCCAGGCAAGCCTACCGATGGGGTTAAAGAACGCCATATTTATCTCTGCGTTGCTCGGGTTCAGCACAAAGGCGGGCCTTGTGCCGCTTCATGTGTGGTTGCCGAGGGCCCATCCGGCGGCCCCGAGCCATGTATCGGCCCTGATGAGCGGGGTCATGATTAAGACGGGTATCTACGGGTTGATTCGCGTGCTCTTTGATTTTCTCTCGCCTACTCCCTGGTGGTGGGGCTTGCTAATCCTTATTCTAGCTATGGTATCGGCGATATTGGGTGTTATGTATGCGTTAATGGAGCATGATATCAAGAGGTTACTTGCGTTTCACAGCGTCGAGAACGTGGGCATTATCATGATGGGAGTGGGACTTGCCGTAATCTTCTCATCGTTTGGCTTTGTGCCGGCCGCGCTCCTAAGCCTGACCGCTGCGCTCTTTCACCTGATAAACCATGCGATTTTTAAGGGGTTGCTTTTTCTGGGCGCCGGCTCGATTCAATACTCGACCGGCACAAAAAACATCGAGGAATTGGGTGGGCTTATTAAGCGGATGCCGACCACGGCCGCGCTGTTTTTAATCGGCTCCCTTGCGATATCGGCGATACCCCCGTTTAACGGCTTTGCCAGTGAATGGTTGACGTTTCAATCCATCCTTCAAGCTAATCTTATCGGCGATGTTTCGCTGCAGCTCATCGTCCTTTTAGCGGTGCCCGCTTTGGCACTTACAGGCGGGTTGGCGGCGACCTGTTTCGTTAAGGCGTTTGGGATCACGTTTCTTTCGCTCCCAAGAAGCGAGCGGGCGGCGAATGCTAAAGAGGTACCGGTCCCGATGCTCGTTGGGATGGCCATCCTCGGCCTACTCTGCCTTGCTTTAGGTGTTGGGTCTCCTGTCTTTATACCTATTCCGTGGCATGTTGCCACATCGTTCTTTAATGGGGCCAGCGAGATGCCGTCCTTTAACCCCCTACTATTACGTTTACCCAATAGCCAGGGACACGCATCGATGTCGCTTCTGCTTGTTGCCGCCCTACTGGCTGTTGTTAGCCTTGCGTCTGTTGTGCTAACCGGATTGCGGGGGAAACGCTCGGTTACTACCGGGCCGACCTGGGATTGCGGCATACCGGAAGTTACTCCGAGAATGCAATATAGCGCAGCGGCTTTTACCAGACCGCTCAAGATAGTTTTTAGCGCCATCTACCAACCCCGGCGACAGGTTGAGGTCGAGAGCGAAGCTTCTCCGTACTTTCCGCTTTCTATTTCGTACGAGTCTTCGCTCTACCCGGTGTTTGAGCGCCAACTCTACCGCCGGTTTATTAATACCCTGGTGCGGATGGCACGACGGGCGAGGATGATTCAAGCCGGAAACATCAACCTTTATCTGGCTTATATATTTGCGACCCTTGTGATTCTTTTAGTTTTTGTGTGGAGATAAAATGGAATTTTTAGCGCAGAAAATAGCTATCGGGATCGGGCAAGCACTCTTCGTGCTTCTGTCGGCCCCGCTTTTTACGAGTTTAATGAAGAAGGTAAAAGCGCATTTCCAGTGCCGATTCGGCCCGGGGTTGCTGCAGGGCTACTATGATATCTGGAAACTTTTAAAAAAGGATGCCGTGATCTCCGAACACGCATCGTGGGTATTCAAAACGACGCCGTATGTTGTCTTTTCTGCTACATTTATCGCCGCCGTAATCGTTCCATCATTTGCCGTGGTGCTTCCAACCGCCGGAATTGGTGATGCAATCATCGTTATTTACCTGCTCGGATTGGCGCGGTTTTTCACCGCGATCGCGGGTTTGGATACCGGCAGTTCGTTTGGTGGGATGGGGAGCAGTCGCGAGATGATGATCTCATCTCTTGCAGAACCGGTTACGATGACCGGGCTTTTTGTCCTTGCCGCTGCCGCCGGCTCGACCGACTTTGGAGGCATTATCACAAAATCACTCGTGACGGGACATGTGCAACCGGCCTACCTCTTACTGTTCCCGGCGTTCCTGATTATAGCGGTGGCGGAGACGGGCCGGGTGCCGGTCGATAACCCGGCTACTCACCTCGAACTTACGATGGTGCATGAAGCGATGATACTCGAATACACCGGCCGCCATCTTGCGCTTATAGAATGGGCGGGGGCGCTTAAGCTCACTCTTTTGCTGACGATTATCGCCAACGTATTCTTTCCTTGGGGTATTGCCGAATCAATGGCTTGGCCGGCCGTTATGGTCGGGATTTTCGCTATAACTGCAAAGGTAGGCTTATTGGCGATCGGTATCGCCGCTATGGAGTCGATGATTGCAAAGCTAAGACTTTTCAGGGTACCTGAGCTTATCGGGGGCGCTTTTGTGCTGGCGATGCTCGCCCTGATTATAAGAACTACGGGGATTGGATAGTATGATAAGTTATTTAGTCGGCCCTCAAATGCTGAATCTGTTAGGTGTTGCTATTCTTGTGCTGGCACTAGCGATGCTTGGTTTACGCGGTTTTAACCGTAGCTTAAACGTGTACGCCATGCATTCTCTGCTCTTAGCGATTGTGACTGCGATTACCGGCTATAATGTGGCCAACATGCACGTGTATGTTGCGGCGGTCGCGACTATCATAATCAAGGTTGTTGCTATCCCGCTTATAATGATAAAGCTGGTCAGCACTATGAGGGTGCGGCAGGAGTCGCGACTTTTAGTAAATGCTCCAACCTCGTTTATTATTGCGATCGGGTTGATGATGCTTGCTTCGCACATGGCCCGCCTGACAATGCCCGGACAGAGCCCATTTGAGACAATGCTAACGGTCGGCATAGCTGTATCCATGTTTGGCATGCTCTTAATCGTCCTCCACAAGGATGCGGTAATCCAGGTCATAGGCTTGCTCACAATGGAGAACGGTTTTTTCTTGGTGGGCCTTATTTTAACGGGGGGCATGCCGTTTTTCGTTGAGGTCGGCATATTTTTTGATATTCTGCTTACCAGTCTTTTACTTTGGGTCTACCTGCGGCGCATGAATTTTGAACTGAAATCAACGAACACCATGCACTTAAATCAACTTAGGGGTTGAGAATGTATCTGGCTATTGCTTTATTGTTTATTCCGTTTTTATCTGCCGTGCTTTGCATAATTGTGCGGCGGTCTACCATCGTTGAGAAGGTTGCAACCACCGGCTCTATTCTGACGCTGGCGCTGGGAATCGCGGTTGCTTGGGATGTATCGACCGGCGGTAGCATACATGGGTATGGCGGCTATCTCTCGATCGACAAGCTAAGTATGGTCATGATAGTGTTGATAACATCAATCGGCGCCGGCGCGATTCTCTTTTCGCTTAGCTATATTAAAGAAGAAGTCGAGCGCGGGCATTTTACTCAGGATCGTGTTCGGTGGTACTACAGCTTCTTAAACTTATTTGTGCTTGCAATGCTGCTCTCGGTGGTTACCGGTAATCTCGGGATGTTCTGGGTTGCCATGGAGCTAACCACTTTGACCTCTGCATTGATGGTTTCATTTTATAGAACCCGAGCTTCGTTGGAGGCAGCATGGAAATATGTGATTCTATGCTCGGCCGGCATCGGGTTTGCGCTTTTAGGAACCATCTTTACCTATTACTCGTCAACGGATGGAATTGGTGGAACACTTAACTGGTCGATACTAATGCGGCAGTCGTCTCAGCTTAACCCTGTTACGATGCGTCTTGCCTTTATCTTTATTCTGGTGGGATACGGCACTAAGGCCGGATTAGTGCCGATGCATACATGGCTGCCGGACGCACACAGCTTGGCGCCGACACCGGTGAGCGGCCTGTTGTCAGGTGTGCTGTTGAGCTGTGCGATGTACGGTATCATTCGCTACGATGCCATTACCGTCAGCGCTGTCGGCGCCGCCTATCCGGGAACTCTGTTAATTACATTTGGTCTGATCAGCATACTAACTGCCGCGTTGTTTATGCTGGTGCAGAAGGACTATAAGCGACTGCTCGCCTATTCAAGCATCGAGCACATGGGTATCATAGCGTTTGCGCTTGGCTTAGGAAGTAAAATCGCCTTGTACGGCGCTATTTTTCATCTGATAAATCATGCGATAAGCAAATCGACACTCTTTTTTATCGCCGGCCGTATCAACCATATCTTCCGCTCGAAGCAAATCGGGCGGGTACGGGGGATTATAGGAGTATCTCCGGTGACGGGCGCGTTTTTTGTCGCCGGGATTCTAGCGATCGCGGGCTCGCCACCGTTTGGTCTTTTTGCCAGCGAGTTTATTATTCTTTACGGTGGGTTTACCGCGGGAAAGACAGTTGTAAGCCTCATCGCGCTCTTCTCGATCGTCATGGCGTTTGCCGGCTTGGCATATTACCTTAGCCGAATAACGTTTGGGCCGCGTACGAAAAGACCGATTTCTTATCCTCGATTCCGCCTACCCGTGGCGATCTTTGCGGTAGGTCTTAGCTCAATGGCGCTGGTCGGTCTCTATGTTCCGGCCTGGCTCCATCATCTGCTAGAAGGAATCGCTCATTCTCTTGGAGGCGCTTAAAGTTGGCGACAACCATGCATATAAGAAGCATTAAAGACATAGTGCGTGCGATAGATAATAAAGCCGGTGAATATGCCGGCAAGGCAGGCAAACGGCCGGGTGAAGCATTA
>NZ_PFNG01000179.1:13507-15479 GCF_002791875.1 Candidatus Aquicultor secundus
TCGTGGACGAGTTGCACGGCACGCTTCAATTCATATTTGCAGTAGACGAACGGTCGCATAACAATGGTTTTTCACTGCATCACATCTTCGGTATCCCGTCAAAACACTGTCTGTTACACCTAAAAAGCGTGATCCCGGCCGATGCCCCCGAGTTCCCATCGCTCGCGCTACAGCTTCCGGCCATGAACTGGCACGAGCGAAAGATCGCCGATATGCTCGGCCTCACACCTGTCGGGCACCCCGACCCCAGGCGCTTGGTGCTCCATGAGGACTGGCCGCAGGGGGTCTATCCGTGGCGAGATGATTTCGATAGCAAGCAAAAGGTACCCCGCGTAAAGGGCACGTATGAGTTTCACAGGATAGAAGGCGAGGGAGTCTTTGAAATCGCCGTCGGCCCGGTGCACGCGGGCATTATCGAGCCCGGGCATTTTCGGTTCAGTTCGGTAGGCGAGAAAATCCTTTACCTGGAACTTCGTTTGTTCTATAAGCACCGTGGCATAGAGCGGTTCATGCGGGGCAGGTCTCTTCTCGAAGGGGCACTCGTGGCAGAACGCGTTTCCGGTGACGAGACAGTTGCAAACTCGGTTGCCTATAGCCAGGCGATTGAGCGAATCTTTAAAGTGGCGATACCCGAGCGCGCGCAACGATTGCGTGCGGTGTTTTTAGAGCTGGAGCGCATGCATTGCCACCTTGCCGATATCGGCGGCGCAGCAACGGACATAGCTTTTTCGATTGGCGCGGCAAAAGCCGCTCTATTACGTGAAAAAGTGATGAGTCTCTGTGAAATGGTATCCGGCAGTCGATTCTTACGGGGAATGATCGCACCGGGAGGCCTTCGAAGGGATATCGATAATGAGGTAATCCACCGCATATCGAGCTTTATAGAGATAGCGTTGTGTGATGTAAAGGAGCTTGAAGCGACCACGTTTAGCCGAAGCTCGGTAATCGACCGGTTCATGAAAACAGGTGTGCTGAGTACAGAGCATGCACTCAATCTCGGGGTTGTCGGCCCGGTTGCCCGGGCAAGCGGCATTGCGGTTGATACGCGAACCGATTATCCCTATGGCTTTTATGCAATGCATCCGCTCGATATCATTACCCGATTTGACGGGGACGTCGCCGCCCGGGTCAGGTTGAAGTTTGACGAGGTGCGGCAGTCTCTCGGCATAATCGAGGCCGCCCTTGGGGCTATTAAGAGCGGCGCTGTGCGCACAGGCGATTTTGCGGTGTCTTCTCGCGGCCAGGCACTGGGCTGGGTAGAAGCCCCGAGGGGCATGACGCTTTGCTGGGTCGAGATCGATGACGAAGCAAAAATCGCTAATTGTCGCTTAAGAACGCCATCTTTTAATAACTGGCCGGCCTTGCCGTATGCGCTTCACGGCAATATCGTGCCCGATTTTCCACTTGTTAACAAGAGCTTTAACTTATCATATGCCGGGAACGATCTTTAGGAGGAAGTTTTGCGAAGGATAAGCTGCAAGCGCATCTGCAGACCAAAGGTAACGATAAAAGATATAGACGCGCAACGGTCTTCTAATTCGGGCCGTTGGATGCCTGTGCCGGACGGCCTGGTCTGTTCGGGCTGCACGGCGTGCGTTAAGATTTGCCCAACGGGCGCGATTACGTTGAAAAACGACCGGCAATTAGTGTTTAAATACGATGCCTGCATAGCATGTCGGGCTTGTGTGGATGCGTGCGCACCCGGCGCGCTTGTCATGGGACCGGGGATCGACGGCGCTACTTCGAGGGGCGCGCTCACACACACATTCTCCATTAATAAGCTCTCGCCAAATTTACCGGAAAAACCACAGACCAAGGACGCTGTAATCCCTGAAAAAATTAAGATATTTGCCAGGTCGATGCATGTGCGGGAGGTCGATTGCGGCAGCTGCAACGCTTGTGAGCTAGAGATCGCCGCTATAAGCAACCCGGTGTATGATGCGGAGCGCTTCGGTATTCACATCGTTGCCTC
>NZ_PFNG01000075.1:0-1501 GCF_002791875.1 Candidatus Aquicultor secundus
ACAAGGTAGAAATTGTGTCGCTTGAGTAAAAATTGACGCCAAGCGACATAGGGTATGGTTCCCTTGTAAAGGTATTTTTCAGGGGGAACTAATTAACGGCTTTCTTAATACCCTTAACTTCCTCATACGCTGGAGTAGCCTTTTGCTGTCGCATCCCTTTTATCATACTACCCAGGATTATACCTGCTCCAAGCAATAGAGCAACGACCATAATGTAGAAGCTTACAGTGCTCAGCATAGATACAAGACCTGCGGCTATATGTGTTAATCCAAGCTCGTTCGTATATTTAGGAATTGCAAAGCCCCTGCTGAAGGCAACTATGATCATAATAGACCCCATGACAACCTTGATCATATGCTCTTTTACGTAAGTTGTCCCTAATGCACCTAGTTGAACGCCTATAAGCGATCCGGCAAGGATCAACAGTACCAGCCTAATGTCGATGTTACCGACCAGCGCCCACTCGGTCGAGCCAACGAACCCCATAACGAACGCGATAACAAGTTCGGATGCCGACGATATCAGACTTGTTGCGCCAAGTACGTAAATCATTCCGGGAACACCGATGAAACCGCCCACGGCGATTGTCGCCGCAAGAAGACCGGTTGCAAGACCAACAGGGATAGTAACCCACATGGATACCCTTATGCCTGCGGTTTTGAAGTTCATCATCGGCGGGATATTAATTTTCTGCACGAGTTGCGCTAAACGAGGAGTCCCTTGAGTTCCGGGGTTTTTCATGGTTTTCCATGCATCGTAGAAGACATAGCCCCCTGCCGTTATTAGAATAACGAGGAATGCAAAGCTGATATAAAGATTCGAGCCGGCTTCTCCCCACATAGACTGGATATATTTTTGAAAATTAATACCGATCTTTACGCCAACCGACGCAGATATACCTAATGTTAACCCTAGCTTGATGTCAACCTGGCCGTACTTATGGCGCTTGATCGCTCCGACAAGTGCCTTTGGGAATTTATGGCACATATTGCTTGCCACCGCAACCAGCCCGGGCACGCCAAGACTCATCATTGCGGGCGTCAATACGAAAGCGCCGCCCGATCCTATAAATCCGCTAACCAATCCACCTATAAAACCAACAATAAACAAGAACACCGCATTAAAAATAGTAAGTTCAATAAACTTATTTCCCTCGAACGCCTTAACCGCTTCACCAGTCGCGAACGCTGGGCCCGCTGTGACCAGCAGCAGGACAAAAGCCGCTAAAAGCGCCGGGATGATAACTTTTCTTCTAGCCATTTACCACCCTTCCTTCTTTTGAATTTCTGCTAGACCAAGGATGCAACCTAACCGTAATCCATCCAAAGCCCCGCACTATATGCAATTGTTAAAGATCGCAATCTTAGTGCTTTTTGGCCACTAGACCTAGTGATGTCATTAAGTGGTTTGCAAACGACCCGTGCACAAACGAGAAAACGAAAACGGTAGCGAGCGGTAAAACCGCATATACCCCGCCTTTCGCCCAGGTCTCTCTAACAA
>NZ_PFNG01000096.1:0-206 GCF_002791875.1 Candidatus Aquicultor secundus
CTGGCCTGCGATGAGATCGCGACGCAAGGCGCCTTCAATGCCTCGCATACCGTTATTCACATGAGCGGTGCGGGTTCGTTAGAGCTGCTTGCATCGGCGAAGGCGGCCGGGGCCAACGTTGCAAGCATCCACCCTATCCAGTCGTTTGCGAGCGTAGAACTTGCCATCGAAAAGCTTCCCGGATCGTACTTCGGCGTTACCGCCGA
>NZ_PFNG01000096.1:272-1663 GCF_002791875.1 Candidatus Aquicultor secundus
AACCGGTTGAGGTTGCCGATGAAGACAAATCGCTGTACCACGCGGCGGCCTGCATTACCTCAAATTACCTGGTAACCCTGCTTCACCTCGCAAATAAGCTCTACGTCGCCTCAGGATTCGACGAGAGTGTAGCGCTCGAGGCGATGATGCCCCTCGTTAAGGGAACGGTCGCCAATATCGAGAGCGTGGGTACGGTCGCCGCCTTGACCGGACCGATCGCGCGCGGAGATACTAAGGTCATCGAGCAGCACTTGTTAAGCCTGGCGCGACTCGATGACGGCATCGGTGGTACGCTAGGCACTACCATACTGGACGTATATAAGGCCTTGGGGCTTGAGACAATAGACATTGCACTTCAAAAGGGCACATTAAGCGCAGAGGCCGCGGAACGGCTGTCCGCGGCGCTAAAGAGGACCTAAGTTGATGGTGAAGAAAAATAAGGCTCGGTGGAGTTCGTCATGTTGAGCGGTGCCCGAGCAACCCGGGAGGATGTTGAAGATGGATAAGGTAACGGTTAAGTCGGTAAGAGAGATGAAAGCCAAGGGCCAAAAGATAACGATGCTTACGGCCTACGACTACGCGTTTGCGAATATATTAGACGGGGCGGGCGTCGATATCCTACTTGTCGGCGATTCGCTCGGCATGGTTACGCTGGGCTATGACGACACGCTTCCCGTCACCGTCGAGGACATGATGCACCATACAAAAGCGGTGGTGCGCGGCACAAAGCGGGCGATGGTGGTAACGGATATGCCGTTTATGTCTTACCAGGTATCCGATGAGAAAGCGATGGAAAACGTCGGCAACATCATGAAGTTCACGGGTACGCATGCGCTTAAACTCGAGGGCGGCGAGCGCATCGTGGGGCTCGTTAAGAGGATGACGGACGCCGGCATCCCGGTCATGGGCCACCTCGGCCTCACCCCGCAATCGATATTGCAGTTCGGTGGCTACGGTTTGCAGGCAAGCAGTATCGAAGAAGCACAGCGGCTTCTTTCAGACGCTATCGCCCTTGAAGAGGCCGGTGCGTTTGCCCTAGTGCTTGAAAAAATCCCTTCAGAGCTCGCAGAGCTTGTCACCGCAAGCCTTGAGATCCCCACCATCGGCATCGGTGCGGGGCCGGCCTGCGACGGCCAGGTGCTGGTCGTGAACGATATGCTGGGGATGTTCGAGAAATTCGTCCCCAAATTCGTCAAGCAGTATGCAAACCTGCGCGCCATCATCGACCAGGCGGCTAAAGACTACATCAACGATGTGAGGGGCGACGTGTTCCCCGCCGGCGAGCAAACCTTCCACATGGATAAAGAAACGCTCGGCAACTTCATGGAAGAGATCGACCGCGGCCTTGGGAGGAAATAGGGGCTTCCGTTTTTGCTATTCTGAAGGAGCAA
>NZ_PFNG01000212.1:0-7030 GCF_002791875.1 Candidatus Aquicultor secundus
TAATTACGGCTTAGTGCTATGCTTTAGTTGTGCTGGTTTACTTTGGTTTTGTTTATATTTTAGCCCTTATTTGGCGGGAGTTTTGCAACAGGCTTCTAGGGGATAAGAATTGATTAGATCAAGTAAGCGGCTACAAGAAAAACATAGAGAGCAACATATATATGCTGAATATGTCGACAAACGAAGATTTTATGTAGGCATGGCTGTCGCCGTGTTTGCCGCCGCTTCGCTGTTGGTGGTAGATATCGAAATTATTAGTCTAAACCGGGTGCACGCAGTAAAACTTTTTGCACCACACCTTTTGCTCATGGTTCTCTCATGGCTTGGCTTTTTTGCGGTGATTGCGTTTTGGTTGGCCGATCATAAGATGCACTCCGCTGCCGGGCACATTGAACGTCAACTCAAAGCGATCGGCGAAGCCGAGGATTACACCGGCACAGTTGACGGCGCCTCCGGCAAAACCCTTAGCGGAGTCATTATTGAGATTAACAACCTGGTAGCAACGATCAAGCAGAAAAACCAGCAGCTGGGTGCGATGGCCAATATTATCGAGCAACGCGAGCAGGAGAACCAGGTGCTATGGCTCGAAATCGAGCATAACCTGTGTCTCGCAAAAGAAGACGCCGAGCGGGATGGGCTTACCAACCTCTATAACCGCAGATGGGTCGAGGAGCGTTTCGGGTTTGAAATCGAAAAGGCCGATAAAAACAATTATCCGATATCGGTACTCATGGCCGACCTCGACCACTTCAAACAGGTTAACGACGTGTTTGGCCATCAGACGGGCGACGATGTGTTGAAAATATTTGCAGATACCCTCAGAGCCTCGATAAGGGCAAACGATATAGCGGCCCGCTACGGCGGGGAGGAATTTATCATCGTTCTTCCCGAAACGCCGGTGGAATCAGCCATGAAGGTTGCGCAACGAATAAATTCTGAATTTACCAGGGCCGTTGAGACGGAGCTTTCCGATATTGAAAGTCTAAGCTGCACGGTGAGCATCGGTTTGTCGGATTACCCGGCCTGCGCCAAAGGTAAAGACGATCTGGTCTTTACAGCGGACACGGCACTCCTTAAGGCCAAAGAAAGCGGACGCAACTGCGTACTTTACTACGGAGATATCTATAAGCTTAAAAGCGTACAAAGTAAGACCGCGTAACGTCGCCGAGCCTAATATTTAATCCTCTATGTTAGTAACCCCGCGCTTTGCTGTTGTGCAAACGCCTCATCTCGATACCCCAGGGCTCCATAAGCCTGAAAAAATCTTCGCTCGATAGCCCTGTTTTGGTGATTCTATCGTCTATGATGCGGTCGAGCTTACTATAGCCGGTTATCTGAAGCGGGGTCGTGGCGGGGGCTATTAAAATCAAGTAATCGATCTTTCGCGTCACCGAGGCCGATATGAGCCTTTTTGGCGGCAAGGGAGGGTTTTTTGTTATGTGTTCATGGTATATCAACTTTCTGTTCCGTGTTTACGGTAGAGCGAACATGCGAAGCAACGGGTGGGCTTTAAGCCATCGAGATGAGTACATGAGCATTGCTCTCAATTACCATCAATATTACAATTCAATGAGGCCCTCCGTATAGCATTAATTGGTCATTGCTTATTTGCGATGGATAGTTGGCTGTCCGGCGTCAATTATTATTTCCTACCGGTAATTTTAATTGTCGTTCATCAGTTGGCGTTCGATACATGTATGTATCGAATAATGCGGTCGATATCAACGTTCTTTTGAATCGTTACAAAAATAATTACCCTGGAATTAGCAGGTAGAAGAGGGTCGATAAAATAATTTGCAATATAAAAAAGGATTGAACCAACGGATAGAGTAATTGATAGATAGTTCACCGGTTATAGCTACGGGGGTTGCTATGAATTTGCCTAAATGGCTTGAGTTAACGTTGTTTATTATCGCGCTGCTGGTGGTTGTTGTTAGAATCAGGTATGGGCTCAAGACGTTTAGCGCACGAAAAAGCATTTTCGGTGGAGATAAACGCAACTTTAAGATCGGTATCATCGCAAACATCGGCTATGCTTTAGTTGCGCTGCTGCTCGGCGTCTATTTCTTGCTGCAGTATTTAGGGAATAAATCCTCGACGATTATCTTTGAAGCGACGTTACTTTTTCTTTTACTCGTTCTTATAGTTGAGGCCACGTTTAAGAAAAAGACTTAAAAATATAAGAAAAAGGTATAAGAAAAAAGATACGGAGAACATCGTTAATGTGCTCCGTAATACTCCGTAATATCTTGTATGATATCTTATGGAATGATATCCAACAATATCCAATAATATCTTATATATCTGCTACGATACGAGGGAGCCCGCATAGGGTATCAATAATATCTATTACTATATCTACTGCTATATCTATCGCTTTATTGAAGCATAACCCCGGTAAAAGTATGGGAAACGCTTGACAAATAGTGTTTTACAAGATACCCTTGGGGGTATAGAATTTAAAACATCGGGGGTGCGATCGTTCACCGGGGTGTCCGGCGCGCGGGTTGCGGGGTTTGCACGAAGTACTGCCCGACAGGCGCCATAAACATGTGGTAGGAGGTATTGATAATGGCTGCAAATACTAATGAGCAAGCGGAAGAACTGGATGCGCTTCATGCAGAAAAAATAAGAGCATTCAATGAGAAGATACGGGCGATGGATAAGGACGAGCTTGGAGAAGAGCTGGAATTGCTAAAGGAAGACCTAGAGGATGTCGGGATTGAGAGAAGATTAATCATCGGTCAAACCGGCGTACATATCAATGCCGTTGCAATCGAAGCCTACCGTCAGTCGTTTGACCGCGAGGCTTCCCTGATAAAAGACAAAATGGATTTAGTTAAACAGGCCTTGGGCGCCTAAGGAGGAGTGAACGTGGATACAATGACAACGCCCGTAAGGATAGATATATTCAACGAAGGAAGCTCGTGCGGTTCTGGATGAGGCTCCTATGGTTTATCTCAGGCGGAGATAAATTGGATGGTGATTGAACCGCTTAAATCCGGATATGGCGATGCCATAGCAATCAACTACTTCGATATAGGCAGCGATGATATTCACCCCGACATTAAGAGACTGGTCGAATCACAGCGCCTACCGTACCCCTTGACGTTTTTAAACGGTGAGGCCGTAAGCGCGGGCTATATTTCTTACTACGATATAGTCCAGAGGGTCGATAAGATATTTAAAGAAGACCGGCAATAACCCTGGACCCAGGCCTCTGGACCCTTAATTACCATTCAAGCTTGTTAAAGACGAGACCCGAGAGCAGTTTGGGGTAGAAATAGGTCGATTTCTGGGGCATTATTTCGCCCTGATCGGCGATATCCCGTACGCTGCTTATCTTTGTCGGGTTGAGAAGAAACGCCATCTGATAGCCGCCTTCGGCAACTAGCCGAACTGCCTCCTGCTCATCGGTTGTAAATTTAATGCTGTTTTCGATGTTTGTCCCGCCAAAGCCGAGGATACGGTTGATGATCACCTGGTGCAGAATTGTCACATCCAGAAGCTTCCAGGCTTTTGATTGCTGATCGCCAAGCAGGTCGATGATCTTGTTCTCGTCTTTTACTTTAAGCAGGTAGTAAGACTCGTTGCCGAGATACATGCCGATGGTGTGCAGGCCGGAGTTTTTCTCGAGGCCAGACATAATCTGGTCGACGGAGTCTACCTGTCGTACGTCGAAGACCTGCTTGAGATTTTCACGAAGCTTATCGTGGTTGATTTTGGGCATGTTTTTTAGCGCCCTGTGTGTTGGTAGAACGGCCAGGCCTTCGCTATCCATATTGACGAACATCATCATGGTGTAGTCAAAGGGCGCTTCTCCCGATTTATCGCCGGTGAAAAGGCGCATCTCATCTCTGTAGTTAATGGCTGTTTCGTATCTATGATGGCCGTCCGCGATGAAGAGCGGCTTGTCGTGCATGAGCTGGGTAACCTTGGCGATATCCGCAGGATCGCTTAACGTCCAAAGCCTATGATTTACGCCGTTCACCTCAATATCAATGCGCGGAGTCTCTTCTGCATGCTTATACAGGATGTAGTCGACCTTCTCTTCGGGATCGGAGAAAAGGCTGAATATCTGGCTAAGGTTCGTTTTGCAGGCTTTTAGCAGCCTCAGACGGTCGGCTTTGGGGCCCTTTAGCGTCTTTTCGTGGGCCTTTATTTTGCCCGATGAGAAGTCTTCGATTTTAGCGAGTGCGACGAAGCCGATTCTTCTTTTACGGCTTCCCTTAAAATCGTATTCCTGTTCATAAATATAGACCGCCGGCTCTACGTCTTTGACCAGGATGGCCTTTTCGATCCACTCGTTAAAAATACTGGAGGCTTGCGCGTACTTGCTGTTGGATGACCCCTGCGGCAGGATCAGGCGCACGACGTTGTATTTGCTTGCATGAAGCAGCTTCCTGTGTTCTTCCTCGCTTATCACATCATAGGGCGGGGCAACGACTGTTGCCAGTTCGCCGACGATACCCTTGTTGTAGAACATACCCTTGAAAGGTTTTATTTCTGCCAATCTACACCTTCTTCAACCGATTATTTTTAAGAATTTAATTAAGACAACACGAAGCTGTACAACCCGAAGGCTGTACAACCGATAATAAAATCTAGGTTATCTTAAATATACTAAGAAACCTGCGTGTTTTATGCAAGCGTCAGCGACAAACAGTTGTATTATTTTACAAATTAGCACCTTTTTTAAGGGGCAAGAGACCTGGGTGCAGGACCCTGATTCTAGCTTGCTTTTTTGGTTTGTTTGGACCCTGGTTTTTTTGGTGATTGTTTTGTTTGTTTGAGGGCGGTAGGTTGTGGTTTGGCGGTGGCCGGTTTTGCTGCCTGGTGTTGTTTGCCTGAACCTAACTTGGCCGCTCCGGGCTTTGTTATACCCAGTGAAAGATCGAGGCGATCCACGTATCCTTCGCCGAACCTGCCCCCAAGCATGCTCCCTCCCAGGGCGAATACAGTAGCGATAAACAGGAACACAGAGAACGAGGAGATCGTTTTAGAGACGGGGTCCATCAAGTCTATACCAAGGTTTTTCCCCACAATACCCATGAACATGACTAAGAAAAACCCCGTTATTGCGGTGGTAATAACGATCATCGCCCCGTTAAGCGCACCAGCGAGGGCAGCCATGCGCCCGGAAACGTATCCGCCGGCAAAGAATGCGGCAAAGACCGCCAGGAAGATTATCAGGTTCAAGGACATCGTTGCGAAGGAGCTGATTTGGACGGGAACCGTGGCGATATCGGCATTAGTAGCCACTAATGCGATGATACCCGCGGTCGCCATGATGAACAAAAGGAATAGGCAGGTAATCCAGCCCACGAATATTGCTCCTACTTTGATTTGAGATACGAACATTGCGACCTCCATTTGTTTTAACTACCTGTTACCAAACGGTTCCTGGCTGTGGCTGCAGACGATATGGGCATTTGTAGACTAATGTTCCCCCTTGAATAGTAACTAAAACTGAAATTTGATAAATATTTTGCATGAGTTCGACTTGGAACCGGCAGAGCTTCTGCAGCAATTAGTCCCACTGCTAACGTTCTGAAAAATATTTTTTGATACGATAAAAAATAAAATTTTAGCAAATAGGGATTGCAGCGCACTGAATTTGTAGTGGTAGAGCCCGTATTGCAAATTGATACTCGTGTAAGAGGCGCCAAATACCCCAATTTTAAAGAACCGCTTGCTGTTGCAATTGTGTATGGATGTTGTTCATTCTATACAATATTGGTAGAACAGGCAGCAGCCGGGTGTGTTGTTTAGTGTTAGACTTGCATACATCGATTTCTATCTTTTAATACATTAACGATAGGGAACCGTACGAGGTATCTTGCAGAATAGAGCGAAAGTTATGTTGAAATCTGTGTTAGAAGCGACACCGGAGGGGGTGATAAGGGCTTTCCATTTGTAAGCGATGGATTGTGCTTGTTGTAATGTAGGCCTTTTGTTTGTTCTGACAAATAAGCGGGGGATGACGATGCGAGACGACCAATGGCTCAGAGAGAAACTCGACAAAATATGGTCGGAGTATTTTCTTGATGTTCCAAAAACAGATAAAGTAATCATTCATTTTAGCAAGAAATGCAGAAACAGATTAGGCTCCATTCGCTTGGTAAATAATACACTTAGTGAGATAAAGATTAACGGGTTTTTAAAAGACCCCGATATTCCGGAATTTGTCTGCGAGGCTGTGATGGCGCATGAGCTTACGCATTATGTGCATGGCTTTGGCTCAAGTCGTCCCCAGCTGTATAAATATCCGCATCGCGGCGGTATTGTGGCCAGGGAGATGATTAGACGTGGCGTTGGCCATAAACATTATGCCGCCAAAGACTGGATCAACACAAACTGGATGGGGTTTTACGAATCAAAAGTCCACAGATAGCTCTAGTGGAAGGCCGACTTTGGGAATAATATGTTTAAAACATTCCGAGAACGTCCCGGGGTGCAGCCGGATTCGTATACCGATTTTAGTTTTGGGGGACGCGTGAAAAAGAGCAGAAACGTGAATGTCGAGAATCTTAGCGGGAAGGCTGTCTACGAGCACGAGGTTGAGATTGTCGAGCGGAAGGGTGTCGGCCACCCCGACTCTATTTGCGATGCCGTTATGGAGGATATCTCCATCGCTTTGAGCAGGGAGTATTTAAGCCGATTCGGTCGGGTGCTTCATCATAATATCGACAAGGGGTTGCTGATCGCGGGTGAGGTCGAGCACAGGTTCGGCGGCGGAATGGTCACCGAGCCGATGCGTTTAATAATCGGCGATAGGGCAACCTTTGAGTTTGAAGGCGAGCGCGTGGCGGTCGACACGATCGCTGTCGATACGGCTAAGATGTGGATACGCGATAACCTCAAATTTGTCGATCCTGAGCGGGATTTCGAGTTTGATGTCGAGATAAAGCCCGGCTCACCCGAACTTACCGATATCTTCAGGCGCGAGCAACAGTCTGGTATTCTTGCCGCCAACGATACGTCGGCCGCGGTCGGCTACGCCCCTTTAAGCCCGACCGAGAGAATGGTG
>NZ_PFNG01000083.1:0-7000 GCF_002791875.1 Candidatus Aquicultor secundus
AAGTGAAGAATCTAGAGAGCAGTAAGCATTATTAGAAGTGAAAGTGTCTAAGCTTAGATAAAGCAAACACTTGATGAAGGTTTTAGCTGACAGCTGACAGCTGAAGGCTGAAGGCTGACAGCTAATTAACAGGCACAAGGATGCCGTAGACTTTGAAGTCACGCTACACTACACTCAAGCTTAAGGCTGTTCACGGGCGGAGTTGGCCCGGTAATGTGGAGCCCGAAACGTTTGAGTAAGGGATGATTTTAATTGAAAATAGCTATAACCGGTAAAGGCGGTGTCGGCAAAACAACTATCGCCGCCGGCCTGGCACGGCTCCTGGCGGCGGACGGCTACAACGTTATCGCCATCGACGCCGACCCGGACGCCAATTTAGCCGCAGCGCTTGGGATCGACCCCGGTGAGGCGGCCAATATCATACCGATCGCCAAGATGACGGATCTTATCGCCGAGCGCACCGGGGGAACGCCCGGCACGATGGGCGGCTTTTTCAAGCTTAACCCCAAGGTCGATGATATTCCGGACGGCTTAAGCGTCAAGGCCAACGGGGTAAAACTGCTGGTACTTGGCACTGTTGAGAAGGGCGGCTCGGGGTGTATCTGCCCGGAGTCGACCATGCTTAAAGCGCTTCTCAAACACGTCATCGTCCGGCGTAACGAGGCGGTCATCATGGATATGGAGGCCGGTATCGAGCACCTGGGCCGCGGCACCAGCGAGTCCGTTGACGCAATGCTGGTAGTTATCGAACCGGGGCAGCGAAGCGTCCAGACGGCGCGGCAAATTGAGAAACTTGCCAAGGACTTACATATCCCGCGCATCCTTCTTGTTTTGAACAAGGTGCGTGATCGCGAGGAGGAAGAGATCCTTCGCACGTATCTGCCGGATTTGCCGGTTATCGGTACGGTTCTTGAACGCGAGTCGATCCGCAAGGCCGACCTCGAAGGGAAATCCCCCTTCGATAGCGACCCGGATTACGTCTCCGATATCAAGGTAATTAAAGATCGCCTGCAGGCCGAAATCGGCGAGGCGGGCGGGGCGGCCGAGACCGCCACAGCAAGCAGTTAGAATTCTATAACGGCGGCTTAGAAGTTCGGTAAGTTGCCGTTTGAAGGCGTACGGTAAACCAGCAAATAGTGAAAGCGGGCGGTCTGTAAGCGCATTGGCCAATCGCTATTGCTACATTTAAAGAAGGCTCACTACGAAGGGAGAAACAAGTATGCTTATTATTGCCGAGAAGATCAACATTATGTCGAAGACGATCGGCCCGGCCATGCGTGAGCGCAATGCCAAGCCGATTCAGGACCTGGCAATCGTTGAGGTCGAGGGCGGCGCAAAATGCCTCGATCTTAACCTTGGCCCGGCAACAAAAGACGGCCCGGGTATGATGCAGTGGCTCGTCAAAACCGTTGAGGAAGCGGTGGATGATTCTATCCAGCTTTGCCTCGACACCAAAAATGTCGAGGCCATGGGCGCAGGTCTGCAGGTTGTTTCCAAACACAAACCAATGATCAACTCAACCAACGCCGATATCGACAAACTCGATGTTTACATGCCGATGGCCGCCAAATACGATGCCGATATCATCGCGCTCGCCATGACATCGGCCGGTATCCCGCGTGACTGCAACGAGCGCCTTGAGAACGCCGCTATGATTATGGCCAAAGCCATGGAACATGGCGTCGATCTCACGAGAATCTATCTCGACCCGCTCGTATTGCCGATCGGCGTCGCACAGCAGGATGCGCTTGAAGTCATCAATACCATATACCAGTTCCAGATGCTTAACGATCCGCCGATGAAGTCGGTAGTTGGTCTTAGCAATATCTATAACGGCACACCGAAAGAGCTTCACGCCCGCTTTGGCTACACGTTCATGACGATGCTCGCCGCCGCCGGCCTCGCCGCCGCAATCGCTGATTCGCTTGACAAAGAACTAATGGCCGCCGTAAAGACGGTTGAGATTCTGAAAAACGAGATGCTCTACGCCGCTTCGTACCTGGATGACGTCCTTGGCGCCAAAGCTGGAGCATAATAAATAGGGCTGGTTTTATTTCGCTGACAGGAGGATATATGCCAGAAGCGGTAACTCAGACTGAATTAAATATAGAGATTGATGGGCAAGCGTTATTGATCCATCCTAAAAAAACCATCCTTGAAGCCGCCCTTGCAAACGGGATCAACGTTCCCCGCCTATGTAACGACCCGCGCCTCAAGCCGAACGCAAAGTGCGGCATGTGCGCGGTTGAAGTGGCCGGAGTAAGTGGAACGGTCAAGGCCTGCGAGACTAAAATTGTTGACGGTATGGTTATTAAAACTCATACCGATGCTTTAGTTAATTTGCGCAGGAAGCGCCTCGATGAGATGTTTGCCGATCACTGGGCGGATTGCATTGCTCCCTGCCGTCTAGCTTGCCCCGCTGGGACCGATGCACAAGGCTATATCGGGCTTATTGCTCAGAAGCGCTACCGAGATGCAGTTGCGCTAATCAAACAGACGAACCCCTTCCCCGGTATTATCGGGCGCATTTGTACGCGCCCCTGCGAGAGCGTCTGCCGGCGTAACCTGGCGGGTGGCAGTGTAAGCATATGCTGGCTTAAGCGCTTCGTTGCCGATAAGGATAGGTTTTCGGATATGCGCTTCAGGCCCGAGGTAAAAGCGCCGACGGGTAAAAAGGTCGCCATTGTAGGCAGCGGCGCCGCAGGTCTTGCGGCAGCTTATTACCTTGCTATTGAGGGGCATAAGACGGTTGTTTTTGAGGCGATGCCGCAAGCAGGCGGCATGCTCCGCTACGGTATTCCTTCATATCGTTTACCAAAAGACGTGCTTGATGATGAGATTAACGAGCTTCTTGAGCTTGGCGTGGAGATTCGCACCGACCAGCGTCTGGGTAGGGACCTCACATTAGATGAGTTGCAAAGCAGGTACGACGCAGTTTTCCTGGGTCTGGGTGCACAAGCCGGCGTTAGAATACACGTAGAAAATGAAGATGTCATGGGTGTCATGAGAGGCATCAATTTTTTGCGGGGTGTAGGTTTGCAGGGGAAGATAGAGCTGGGTAAGAGGGTCGCAGTGACAGGTGGAGGGAATGTGGCGATAGACTCGGCGCGTACCGCGCTTCGCCTCGGTGCTGAAAAAGTCTACCTTATATACAGGCGAACCCGTGATCAGATGCCGGCTAACGATGTAGAGATCGAAGAGGCCGAGCAAGAGGGCATCGAATTTGTATTCCTGACTAGCCCTATTCGGGTTATCGGGTCTGATAGGGTTAAGGGTGTAGAGTGCATCCGAATGGTGCCCGGCGATCCCGATGTATCGGGGCGTCCTAGCGTCAAGCCGCAGCCCGGCAGCGAGTTTGTACTCGCGGTGGATAATTTAATAACGGCGGTTGGGCAGGTGGTCACTGCGGAAGGCGCCGAAATCACGTTGATTGGCAAAACGATAGGAATTAACAAAAGGACAATGCAGACGACGGTTCCCGGCGTGTTCGCGGCTGGCGATGCAGTGAGCAGCCCAGATGTCGCTATTCAGGCGGTCACAGGCGGTCGCAGAGCAGCTCATATCATCAATCAGTATTTGTTATCTCCCCCTAATTGGAACGCTTGGTCTGATGGCAGTCCCGAAGCAGCTCATGTCATCAACCAATATTTAACAGATGAAGAGAGAGACTCAGGATTGGCGAAACCGTTCAGCGCGGTTCGCATGGGGGTTACTAAAGAAGATATCGGTGTACCTTCGGTCGCCCGCATACCCATGCCGGAGCTTGAGCTGTCCAAACGCCAGGGTTTGGGTAACTTCGCCGAAGTTGAGCTAGGCTTAAGCGAAGAAGATGCGTTGAAAGAAGTGCAGCGCTGTCTCGAGTGCGGTTGCATTAAGCAAAACGACTGCGATCTGCGCGACTTGGCAATCGAACACGGAACACAGCCAAACGAAAACTATGGGACCATGCGCCACTTTACGATAGATAAGAGCCATCCGGTCGTGCTCCTCAACCAGAATAAGTGCATCCAGTGCCGGAAATGCGTTCAAATTTGCGATGAGGTGGTGGGAGTCGGCGCGTTTGAGTACCGCGAGGCCGAAAACGACATCGTCCCGACGGGCAATATCCCCCTCGCAGAAACTAAGTGTGAGGCGTGCGGCCAGTGCATCTCGGCCTGCCCGACGGCGGCGCTCGTTGAGAACAGGCCTAAATTCGCCCGTGAATTCCTCTGGCCGCCAAAGGTTACCACAACCACCTGCACCTATTGCGGTGTGGGCTGCACGCTTGAGCTAAACACCGATCATGCGGGCAAGGTATTTCGCGTGACCCAGACGATAGGCGAGGGTGTAAACAAAGGCAACCTCTGCGGTAAGGGCCGCTTTGGCTATCATTTTATAAGCCACCCGGACCGCCTTACAACCCCGCTTATTAGAAAAGACGGGCAGCTTGTTCCCGCCACCTGGGACGAGGCCATTAACCTCGTTGCGGCAAAGCTCTTTGAAGCGAAAAGCGCCTTTGGAGCGGATTCGGTAGCCGGGCTCACCAGTGCGCGCTGCACCAACGAGGAAAACTACCTCTTCCAGAAACTCTTACGAGCGGTGGTCGGCACGAACAACGTGGATCACTGCGCCCGGTTGTGACACAGCTCCACCGTGGCCGGTCTGGCCAAATCGTTTGGAAGCGGTGCGATGACCAACTCGATCGAGGACCTGGCAGAAGCCAAGGCCATCCTCGTCATCGGCTCGAACACAACCGATGCGCACCCGATCATCGGATATCAAATAAAGAAGGCGGTTCGCGAAGGATGCGCCAAGCTCATCGTTGCCGACCCAAGGCGCATCAACCTCGTGGATTACGCCGACATCTGGCTTGAGCTTAAGCCGGGTACCAATATAGCTCTCTTAAACGGCTTGATGAACGTCATCATGTCCGAGGGCTTGGCGGATCGCGACTTTATCGCCGCGCGTACCGAGGGCTTTGAAGAGCTTGAGGCGATTCTTTCCAAATATACGCCCGATGTGGTGGAAAAAATCACCGGCGTGGCCGCCGATGACATCAGAAAAGCGGCCGGGCTTTACGCTACCGCCGAAAACGCGGCGATTTGCTACACCATGGGCATCACCCAGCATACCTCGGGCACAAACAACGTGCTCGCAATAGCCAATCTTGCCATGATGACCGGCAATCTTGGAAAGATTGGCACCGGCGTTAACCCATTAAGAGGACAGAACAACGTCCAGGGCGCCTGCGATATGGGCGGATTGCCCGACGTCTTCACGGGTTACCGGAACGTGGCGGATAACGCGGCCCGGGATAAATTCGAGAAGGCCTGGGGGGTCAACCTTTCCGGCACGCCGGGATTGACCGTCACCGAGATCATGGGAGGCGCAGCTCACGGCGATATCAAAGCGCTCTATATCATGGGTGAGAACCCGGTCCTCTCCGATCCGGATATCAACCACGTAAGAGAAGCCCTCGGCAAACTCGATTTTTTAGTCGTGCAGGATATCTTCCTCACCGAGACCGCCGAACTTGCCGATGTGGTCCTCCCAAGCGCCGCCTTTGCGGAAAAAGAGGGCACCTTCACCAACACCGAGCGCAGGGTGCAAAGGGTAAGAAAAGCCGCCGAGGCTCCCGGTATTGCGAAGCCGGACTGGCAGATCATCGCCGAAATCGGCCTGGCGCTGCGCTACCCGATGAAGTATTCATCCGCCGAGGAGATATTTGAGGAGATCAGAACGCTTACCCCAAGCTACACTGGCATAACATACGAGCGCCTTGAGGAAGGCAGCCTGCAGTGGCCATGTCCTTCGACAGATCACCCGGGAACACCTATCCTTCACACCAGTGCATTTACCAGGGGCAAGGGGCTCTTCAGTGCGGTCGAATATAAAGCCCCGGCTGAAGAAACCGATGCCGAGTACCCATTGATCCTGACCACGGGTAGGAGCCTCTGGCAATACCACACCGGCACCATGACCAGAAAGTCGGCAGGCCTTGAAGCGCTCGCCCCGCACAACTGGATCGAACTTAACCCGGCCGACGCCAAGCAGTACGGCCTTGCCGATGGGGATCGGGTAGCGGTTGCAAGCAGGAGAGGCACGATCACGACAACCGTCAAGGTCACCGAGGGCATCCGCCCCGGCGTGGTCTTCATGCCCTTCCACTACGCGGAATCGGCCGCCAACGTGCTTACCAACACGGCAATCGACCCCGTAGCGAAGATACCCGAGTACAAGGTCTGCGCGGTTAAGATAGCTAAATCTTAGGACAACCATATAGAATTCAACTCACACGCGGCAAATAAAAGCGGTGGGATCACACAAATCCCACCGCTTTTTTTGTAGAAAAAACTGATGACACCGGATGTTAAATGCTTAAAAACGCTCTTTTAAGAGCATGTGCATGATGGTTAGATTTCTGCTACGGCTGTATCCCTATATAAGTAACCTATTGGCCAGTTAGGGCACTAGATGTACAATAGGTAAATACTATATGCGAAGCAATAAGGGCTTACATAGAATAGTGATGGAGCAAATTGATGTCCAGCCTGTTTCAATTAACATTAGTATTGCTATGCTATAATATAATAGACGTTGGTGCTGTGATATGCTGCGTAAAGCTTATGTAGATAGAAGTGCAAAGCTCTTGGTTGATATCGATTTGGTTGTAGCACAGTTTCGGTTATTAGAGGGATGTATTGATTAAATTTGAGAAATTGCCCGAGAACATTATGTCGAGAATTTCTAAAGTCGCAGAAGTTCTAACCAAAGAAGAAAATGTTTTGTTTGCATATCTCTTTGGAGGGCTTGCAAGAGGTGACGCTTCACCTCTTTCTGATGTGGACATCGCTGTTTATCTAAGGGATACCCAAAATCTTGCTGATTATAAGCTAAGTCTTTTTGATAAGCTAACTGATGCTCTTGGCACAAGTGAGCTTGATCTGGTAATTCTTAATACGGCACCAACAAGTCTTGCCGGTAGAATTTTGCAAAATAAGCGAATCCTTATAGATAAAGA
>NZ_PFNG01000064.1:0-383 GCF_002791875.1 Candidatus Aquicultor secundus
GCTAAAGAACTCGGTATTATTGGCGGTTACTCAGATGGAACATTCCGGCCGTTGGCGAATGTCACGCGAGAAGAAGTAACGGCGATCGCTATCAAGGCCGGGCGGTTTTCACCGGAGACGTTATACATCAACATTTTTCCCGATGTAACATCCTCGTCCTGGAGTTGGCCGTATATTCTTGAGGCAAGGAACCTTAATCTTGTTAGCGGCTACCTAGACGGTACTTTTCATCCTTCGAGCCCTGTAACCCGTGCCGAGGCCTCGAGGATCGTTGATCTCTTACTAAAAGCCAGAGGCGACTTGCTATAACGATCGTCGAAACGGCAACTGAGCCTACGAGAAAGATACCAACTAAATAATCTTGGGCAAAATGCTTGTTGGTA
>NZ_PFNG01000064.1:414-902 GCF_002791875.1 Candidatus Aquicultor secundus
GGCAAGTATGATGGCGTATACAATCATGGTAACGGCAATAGCCCCGCCCGGAACAGATGCGATGCGGGCGTATAACGGGGCGCGTCGCCAGGCCGCGGCTTGCACTTTTAGCCAGCCCGGGAATTCAACCAGGCATACGGCAACCAGCGCCAGGTTAAAGGCTGTAAGCGGCATCATGAATCGTGGGTGACCGAACGCGAATATCAGATGGAACGCGAACCAATACAGGTAAAGCATAAGGATACTAAGTACGCGGTTTCGTCGCGCAAGCAACAGCGCGCCGATACCTGCCAATATCCAGAGCAGGTGCTCGAGCTTACCTTGCCAGTATCTATAGGCGGGAAACGTCTTATTGAACCCATGGATCGGACGGATGAAAAACGGTGTCTTCATGTTTTCTTCCGTCCAATCATGGTCTTTGCCGTCTAAGATATTCCATCCCAGGCCATCCGGTGCCCGGAAAAACCGTGGGAACTTCAGCAAGACAA
>NZ_PFNG01000064.1:915-1671 GCF_002791875.1 Candidatus Aquicultor secundus
TTCCCATCCAAAAGACCTCACCGCCGTTGGAAGAGATAAATACAGGGCTGCCCATAGCGACATAATTACGGATGGTCCAGGGGAGAATCGCAGCCATCATAATCGCCCCCATTAAAGCGGTAAGGCCGATTGCCTTGGCTATCCCGATGCGCTTAATAAAAAGCCATACAAAAAATATTACAGGGAAGAGAAGTATCGCCGGTCGGGTCAGCGCAGCGATACCGAATATGCCCCCCACCAGGGCGGTTCGCGCCGGCATTTCAAGCTTGATTTTATCATCAAGCAAGACAATGAAACCGCCGAGAAGCAGTGGGATAAAAAGGTTTTCTGAGGCCAATAGGTTATTGTAAAAGATAAAATTAGGATAGAGCGCCGATAATGACGCGGCAACCAAACCCGCCCGTGCCCCTGCCAGCACAGAAGCAAGCCGGTAGATAAGGTAGCATGTGAACGTGCCGATTACCGCCTGGGCTAACTTTACGCCCGTGAGACCGCCGGTAAGCTTGATAAGGAACGCCAGAAAATAGGGATAACCCGGTGGGAATTGCGCGGTAGGGTGTCCGTTGATCGTAAACCCGTTTCCCGCCAAAATAGAGTGGGCCCTATCGTAATACCAGCCAAAGTCACTTATCGGAATTGAGGGAAGCCAAAAGATCCAGGCGATGCGAAGAGCGAGGGCCAGTGTAAGAATGGCAGCAAGAATAATAGCGCGTTTTTTTCGCTCTTTTATATCATCCAGGCCAGGCAACGTCTCTC
>NZ_PFNG01000064.1:1678-2902 GCF_002791875.1 Candidatus Aquicultor secundus
TAACCTATCGCTTCCTTGCAAACCAAATAATAGTATCATATTTAATAGCCGAGATATACGACAATGTTTGATTCATTAAAGAACCACCGGGTAATAAAAATGCGTTCGAGCATCAAACAGATCAAAAGATATTTATGAGGAGATTGTCATGAGAAGACGTTTTATGGTATGCGTCGATAATCGCGGTTATGAATCGTCGCTGGAGATAAGGAAACTCTATGAGGTGTTGATTGACAGGGTGGTTGAAAAACACCACCAGGTGAGAGTTATTGATGAATCAGGTGAGGATTATTTATATCCCGAGAAATTCTTTGCGCCTGTAAGACTACCCCATGTCACAAAAGAAAAATTAGAATTGATGTCAGCATAATATTTGATATGAGGAATGGGACTTCGCTCTTTGGTCTCTGTTTCGAATAGATTTTTTGTGTATATACTTTAGGTTAATCCTAGAATCGGCTAACACTAAAGTAGCGGTTTAGAATTGGTGGTAATTACAAACCCATCGAATAACGCACGTAGATAAGCTGCTCGATATTCTAACTTGGCAGGACACGCATAAAAAACACTGCTGATCCGGTAAATACTCAACCTTAACTTGAACGTTAAAGAATTTATCGAGGGTTCTTATGTTGTGTGGTGTTTATCGCGGGTGCTCAAAACTACGCCTATAATTGTCGATACCAATGACAATGTTTAGTTCATTAAAGAACCACCGGGTAATAAAAATACTATTTTTTACGGCGCTTGCGCTTTTTCTAACTTCAGGCGTCTCTCTTGCGTTATCCCCAAAACCGATCGCTCAGATGTCGAATGCCAAGCAGTCGCCTGTCTTAATGAAAACGGATGGGGAAATGCCGAGCGATACGGTCCCCGGAGAAATCCTTGTTAAATTCAGCAAAAATACGAGCGCCGCCCGGATCCGAACTACTTACAAAAGCTTGGGCGCAGAAGAAGCAGGGGAAGCCGCGAATTTACGGGTTCACCGCATACGCCTTCCGAAAGGCATGGCGGTAAAAGATGCGATTGCCAAATATAAGAACATGCCCGGTGTCGAGTATGTTGAGCCCGAATACCGTTACTTCATGCAGCAAGTGCCGAATGACGCCTACTATGGCGACCAGTGGGCGCTTCCCATAATCAAGGCGCCTCAGGCCTGGGATGTGACGACCGGCGGAGAGGTAATCGTTGCGGTTGTCGATACCGGCGTCGATTACAGCCACG
>NZ_PFNG01000064.1:2981-4215 GCF_002791875.1 Candidatus Aquicultor secundus
CGGGGTTTCCTGGGGTGCGAAAATCCTCGCCGTCAAGGTGTCGGATGCAAGTGGAACCGGTACCAGTTTTAGCGTCGCGCAAGGCATCAGGTACGCCGCCGACTACGGGGCAAAAATTATAAACTTAAGCCTTGGCGGCCCCGAGCCCTCAGCCACACTCTCAGATGCCATTGCTTATGCGCACGGCAAGGGGTGTATTATCGTTGCGGCGGCCGGAAACGAGGGCACCGACGCCGCACTTTATCCGGCGGCATATCAGAATGTTATAGGGGTGGGGGCGACCGGCATCAATGATCTTAAGGCATCATACTCCAACTATGGATGGTATGTTGATGTTGCGGCTCCGGGCGGCGATGGTGATCTAAATATTATCCCCAGCAATGGTATCTTGAGCTGCTATCTGGGGAATAGCTATGCGTGGGCCGAGGGCACCTCTATGGCCGCCCCGCACGTAGCGGGTCTGGCTGCGCTTATCGCAAGCAGATATCCGGGAAAAACCGGCGACCAACTCGCGCGCTCCATCATGCGGGCGGTAGACGATCTGGGCGTACCCGGCAGAGATGATATCTACGGCTACGGGCGCATCAATGCCGAGAAGGCCGTAACCTCCGCGTTCGTATCCTCTGAGGAGACCGGTACCTACGCGGTTTACTCCGGGTCATGGAGCGTTGAGAGTTCGGCCAATGCAAGCGGCGGCACATATGCCTACTCAAGCTCGACCAGTGATTCTGTTACATACACATTCAACGGGACCGGCGTTACCTGGGTCGCACGCAAGCATCCTGCGGCGGGCATTGCTAAGGTCTATATCGATTCGGTCTACCAGCAAGATGTCGATCTATACGGAAACGACGATTACCAGCAGCTGGCCTATACGAAAACCGGCCTCTCGGAGACAAGCCACACGATAGAGGTGGAAGTTGCGGGAACTAAGAACGCCTCATCTACCGGCTATGAAGTAAACGTGGATGCGTTTGACGTTGCTTTGGATACAACCGCCCCCGTGACCACGATAACGGCAAGCCCGGCGTCGCCAGACGGCAGCAACGGCTGGTACTTATCCGAACCGACCATAACGTTGACGGCAAACGAGACCGCAACCATCTATTACAGGTGGGATGGAGGGGCCGATACCACCTATACCACTCCGTTCATCGCACCAACCGGTACGCACACGCTAACAGTGCACGCGATCGATCTGGCCGGAAATGCGGAGGTAGATCACAACCAGCAG
>NZ_PFNG01000216.1:0-6827 GCF_002791875.1 Candidatus Aquicultor secundus
CTTCAGTCGCTTCGCTCCTTCAGAATGACAATCAATTGCTAATCGCTCCTTCAGAATGACATGCACAGAAAGTAGGATGTCGCGGTACTAGACCTTCACTAATTCGCGATTCGCAATTCCCCTGACCCTATCGTTTCACTAATATCCTGCTGCAGTTCGGGCACCGCTCGAGTTTCTTGGATGCTTCAATTCGCTCAGCCTCGTTGCTTGGAAGCTCGACCCGGCATCCCTGGCACAAACCTTCCTCGAGGACGGTCACCGCCAACGGCTGCTTTGTTCTCACCCGCCCGTAGAGCTCTCTCGTGTCCTCGCTTAGCGCGGCAAAGACCGGCTCTCGCTCGGCCTGCAACTTTTGCAGCTGCCCTTTAATATCGGCCAGGCTGGCGTCCATCTCGGCTTTCGCCGCAGCAACTTCCGCCTTGCGCTCGTTTAACCGTTTCTCAACGGCCTTATTATTCGATTTTAAGCCATCGACCACGTCTATCTGCTCAAGCAGCTCTGTTTCTTTTACATCTGCCTGCTCTTTTAGGTGGTTAAGCTCCTGCTGCACGCTCGTGAGTTCTTTAGGATTAGTGATTGTGCCGCTGTAGAGGCGTTTTTGTTCCTTGTCGATTTTTTTATTAAGGCTATCGAGTTCATCCTCAATCTTTTTTTGAATTTGCGATTCATCACGAAGTTTCTTCTCGATCGCCTGGTAAAGCGCCTGCGTTTTATTTGTTTCCTCGCTCAGTTTCTGATAGCGGTCGCGCTCGGGCAGGTTCTTTTCACGGTACTGCAGAGCATCGATCTGCGTATCTATCTTTTGAAGTTCTTCCAGGGTTTTATACTCATCCATAGTCAACCCCTCTAGTAGATGATCATTAATCTCTATTCCAAGGACTGGTATCGATCTCCGATACCAAAACCTCAACCTTCAAACCCGCCTCGTTAATGGATCTCTGCAATTCCCGCGAAACTTCGGGGATAACAAGACGCTCCGTTTCGGCATGACCGGCGTCGACAATCGCAAGCCCTATCGCACGGGCTGCGTGGGCCGCGTGGTATTTAATGTCACCGGTCAGATATACATCGGCTCCCGACGCTTTCGCAACCCCGATGAGTTCGCCCCCGCTCCCTCCACACACGGCGACCCGGCTAACAACCGTATCCATATCGCCGGAGACTTTGAGATCGGTCCCCAGTTTATCAGCCCAGTTCTCTATGCAGTCGCGCAGTTTCCTCGTCTTTGTCATATTTCCAACCCTGCCAAAACCGACGCCCGGCGGGGGAGTTGTCACGTCATACACATCGTACGCTACTTCCTCGTAGGGATGGACGTCGAGGAGCGTTTGCACAACCTGCTCGATCCTGTCGGGTGCGACAAGTATCTCGAGCCTGTATTCATCGACTTCGTTTAACTCGCCGGATTTACCCAGAAAGGGGTGGGCGCCCAGCATGGGATAAAACGTTCCGATGCCCTCGACCCTGTATGTGCAGTGGCTGTATTCACCTATTACCCCACCGCCGACATTTCCGAGAGCCGAGATAATCTCATGAACATTGTCTTTTGGGACAAACACAACAAGCTTGTACATGTGGATATCCCGTGCGGGAAGCAATACCTCGATGTCCTGTAATCCCAGGACATGAGCCAATACATCGCTAACTCCATCTCTGGCCCGGTCAAGATTGGTGTGGGCGACCAGCAGCGAAATTCCGGAGCTGATTAAATCGGTGACCAACCCGCCGACATGATCCTCCGCCAACACCCTGTCGAGGCTCTTGAAAATAAGGGGATGATGGGAAAATATGAGCTGCGCCCCTTTTGACCGCGCTTCATGTAACACCTCATCGGTTACCTCGAGCGCCACCAGCACTTTGTTAACCGCCATGCCCGCGCTCCCGACCTGAAGGCCCACATTATCGCCCTCAAACTTTAAGTAACTGGGGGCTATGCCTTCAACAAGCCCCGCTATTTGCGCTACAATTGCCATCTATGTCACCCCATCCATAGTAAATAATAGCAGATTTTTTACAGAAATAGAGAATAACTTGGAAAGCCGGCAAGGATGTCTGACGGCAAGCTTGATTGCCCGCCCTCCTGCCAAACAAGCGCACGTATAATTGTTGTGTGGACTGGTATAATTATATTGAGACTAATATATGATTTATCATATGATTTATCCATCTTCCCGTTCGTTTTATTTAGGACAACGGGAGGAATATTTATAAGTCAAGATTTATAAGTGAGTACTATAGTAAAAGGAGGTTGAACACATGCTGTGCCAAAGATGTAACGAAAGGCCTGCCAGTGTAACATACACGCAGATCAAGGGCGAAAAGAAGGAAGTTAAATACATATGCGAGCAATGCGCGCATGAGCTGGGAATCCTGCCTGGGGCAGGAGGGGAAGGCTTTGACATATTCGGCATTCCGGATATGTCGAAGATGTTCCCGGAGTTCTTCAAGCAGAGCCGCGGAGATATTCTTGAGATGCTGTCTGAAAGCGCACAGGAAGCGCTCAATCTTTCGGCCAACGAAGCCGTCAGACTCGACTTCGACTATGTCGGAACAGAGCATCTGATCCTTGGCTTAAGTCGTGAGCGAATCGGCTCAAAGATATTAATGGACCTCGGGATCAACCTTGACGGCCTGCGAAAGGAAGTCGAGGACTTAATCGGACGCGGCAAAGGCGCCGCCGAGAAAGAGATACCGTTAAGTCCGCGCAGCAAACGCGCCCTGGAACTTGCCCTGGAGGAAGCAAGGTCGGCCGGTGAAAAATTTATCGGTTCCGAGCACCTGCTTCTCGGTCTCATCCGTGAGGACGAGGGCATTGCGGCCCAGGTACTAAAACGACACGGTGCCGACTACGGCCGTGCCAAACAGGAGGTAACGAACATGGCTGGTAAAGGTGAAATTCCTCCGGCGGCCTCTGCGGTGCCGAGCAGGAGCAAAACACCTGCGCTTGATCAGTACAGTCAAGACTTAACAAAGCTCGCGCGCGAAGGAAAGCTCGACCCGGTCATCGGCCGCGAAAAGGAAATAGAACGGATTATTCGTATCTTGAGCCGCCGTACAAAAAATAACCCGGCGCTTATCGGTGAAGCCGGCGTCGGCAAAACGGCAATCGCTGAAGGGCTTGCCCAGAAAATAGAAGCCGGTGAAGTGCCGGATACCCTCAAGGATAAGAGGGTCGTATCGCTTGACCTTGCCGGCATGGTCGCCGGTACCCGCTATCGTGGCGAGTTCGAGGAGCGGTTGAAGCATGTTATGGATGAGCTGCGCGAGAGGAGCGGTGAAATTATCGTCTTTATAGACGAGCTTCATACGATTTCGGGCGCAGGTGCGGCTGAGGGCGCAATCGACGCGTCCAATATGCTCAAACCCGCGCTTTCCAGGGGTGAGCTGCAAGTTATCGGTGCGACCACCCTGGACGAGTACCGGAAGCACATCGAAAAAGACCCGGCCTTAGAGAGAAGATTCCAGCCGATAATAGTCGGCGAGCCTACGGTTGAGGATACCATCGCGATCCTTAAAGGCCTGCGCGACCGCTATGAGGCCCACCACCGGGTAAAGATCAGCGACGAGGCTATTCTTGCGGCGGCGGAGTTATCTGATATGTACATAACGGACAGATTCCTGCCCGACAAGGCCATCGACCTTATCGATGAGGCCGGAGCCAAGGTACGGCTTCAGTCAACCGTCCCGCCCGTTGATGTAAGGGGCATGGAGGAGAAACTCGAGGTCATCCAACGCGAGAAAGAAGCCGCGGTCAAGGCCGAGGATTACGAGAAAGCCATGAAGTTGCGCGAAAAAGAAAGCCGGCTTAAAGAAGAACTCGATAAAGTCGAGCAAGACTGGGCGCGTGCCAGGGGCATGGCGAATGCGACCGTCACGACCGAAGATATCGCCGAGATAGTCGCAAGTTGGACCGGCGTTCCGGCCAAGAAGCTTGTCGAGGAAGAAAAGTCGAGGCTCTTAAAGATGGAAGAGGCCCTTCATGGTAGGGTCGTCGGCCAGGAGGAGGCAATCGTCGCCATATCCGAGGCGATCAGAAGGGCCCGTGCGGGCTTAAAAGATCCGAAGCGCCCGATCGGCTCGTTTATCTTCCTTGGACCGACCGGCGTCGGCAAAACCGAGCTGGCACGAGCATTGGCCGAGCACCTCTTCGGTGAGGAAGAGGCCTTGATCAGAATCGATATGTCCGAGTACATGGAGAAGCACACCGTATCCAGGTTGATCGGTGCGCCCCCCGGCTACGTCGGGTATGAGGAAGCCGGACAGCTTACCGAACCGGTTCGCCGTCGCCCGTACTCAGTGGTCCTGTTCGACGAGGTCGAAAAGGCCCACCCGGATGTTTTGAACATCCTGCTCCAGATCATGGACGATGGGCGTATAACCGATTCGAAGGGCCGTACGGTTAACTTCAAGAATACGGTTATCATCATGACATCGAATATCGGCAGTCAGTTCGTCAAGGAGTCTCGTCGCGAAATGGGCTTTAAGACCCGTCCAGGGGAAGCCAAGAGCTTTGAGGCGGTTAAGGGTCAGGTTCTGCGCGCTCTCGAAAAGAGCTTCAGGCCCGAGTTCCTAAACCGCGTCGACGAGATCATCGTCTTCCATCCGCTCACTTCAGAGCAGATCAGGGAGATCGTCGATATCCTGATGCTGCGCGTCGAGCACGAGCTTAAAGGGCAGCAGATAACCCTTGAGCTCACAGGCGATGTTAAAGACGTGCTCGCAAAAGAGGGCTTCGACCCGCTTCTCGGCGCACGTCCGCTGCGCAGGACGATCCAGCGTCGTATAGAAAACCCGCTGGCTTCAAAACTGCTGCGCGGTGAGTTTACCGAAGGTGACGTCGTTCTCGCCGAGATCGAGGAAGGCAAAATCGTCTTCAACAAACGACCCGGCGCCGTATCCACGGCAACCACCCCGGAATCCGAAGCCATCGAAAAGGCCGAAGAAACCGCAGACGGCGGCACGCCCGAAGCGTAATCACTTATAAAAATCGGGTAAGAGGGGGACTCGCGTCCCCCGTTATTTTTCCATCGGCATTTTTGGATCTCCGCCCCACTCATAGATAGATGCTTCGTAGTTTCTTACTTTCTCAAAGCCAACTGCTCTGAGGATCATGGATGCATATCCAGATCGAATGCCCATCGTTCAGTAGAGGGTGAAGTCGGTTTCAGGTGTTACACCGTACGATGCCATTATCTTCGTAATCTCTTCAGATGTCTTAGGCATGCCGTTCTTGTTGAGTAAATCTTGCCACAACATCGGCTTGGCGCCTTTAATGTGGCCGCCTCTCGGCTCCCCTGCATTTTGAGAGCCTTTGTATTCTTTTTCTGTTCTTACATCGATTACGACCTGTTTGCCTAGGTTCTTAAAGACATAGCCCTTGTTCGACGAGTAGCTCGGGTCATAGTCCTTAAGGGCTACCTTTTTCGTTGTAGACTTGGCTTGCGCCGGGTCAGCCGTAACATCATAGCCCAGTTCTTTCCAATATGAGAGCCCGCCGACCAGCATCTTAACGTTGTTCATGCCCGCCTGTTTCAGCTGCCAGACAGCCCTACCATCAGCGCCCGGCCCCTGAAACACGTCGGAATAAAAGACTACGGTCTTGTCGTTATCAATACCAAACGATTGCAGTGTTTTTGCTAATTCGGCTTTTTTCTTTACAGTCCCCCATCCCGCATCGCCCGGTTTTCCAATTTTGTCTGAAAACGCGGCTATCCCTATACCGACTGCTCCCGGTATATGCTCTTTTGCATAGATATCCGGCTTATTGCAATCAAATAAGACCAAATTGTCGCTACCTAATTGCGCCTTTAGTTCTTCCGGCGTAATCAGAAACTCATTGTTTTTGTACGCCGATGCGTCAAACTTTGGCGCCTCTGTTGTACCAGTTGCCGCCGACTTAATTGTCGTCTCGGTGCTACCGGCCGAAGATGACTGCGTTGAAGTCCCTTGAGAGCACCCGACCACCCCCAATACGAACATAAAGCATACGAGTAATATAATCGCGTGCTTTAACCTAAATTTCTTGCCCAACACTCTCTACCTCCCCTTTTTTCTTGTCGGTCCATACTTTCTTAAGCATTACGGTCAATGCGCTTAAGGCGAATAGGATGAGTAAGGCAGTCATGACCGCCTTAACGGTACCCGTCAGCATGCCGCCTATATAGGAATAAACGATTGTTGCCGGCAACTGACCGATGCCTGTTGCTATAAAAAACGGCCAGAACCCCATGCCGGTGATCCCTGCCGCGTAACTTACGATATCAAAAGAAATAAACGGCAAAAGCCGTGCTATCAAAACAGCATAGTTGCCGTAATCCTCGAAAAACTTGTCGACTCCTTCGAGCGCGCCGCGTGATGTGAGTTTTTCAACCGTTCCTCTGCCAAAATACCTGGCGATATAGAAGCACACGACGGCCCCCACCATAGCGCTCGACCAGGATAGAATAGCGCCATAAGCCCATCCAAACAGCGCAGCGTTAGCAAACGTAATAAGAAATGCCGGAAGCGGCGCTACTACCGACTGAAACACCATGAGCAGGAATGAAACTATCGGCGCCCATATACCAAACCCCAGAATATAGCCTTTCACCATTTCCACATCAAGCTGACTGAATATGAAAATGATTTGGTTAACGTTTACCTTTATAACCGGTACAAAGCTATACATAAGTATAACGATTAACAATATAAGTAATTTGCCTTTATAGCCGCCAAAAAATTTCTTAATAGTCGTTCATCCTGAAGGTGTCCTAAACTTAGTTGAAATTGAAATGGCTCCAGTCCATATGGTTTGATTAATGTGCAACCAATCAAGCCAAAAGCAAAGG
>NZ_PFNG01000247.1:0-1447 GCF_002791875.1 Candidatus Aquicultor secundus
GAAGTGAAGAATCTAGAGAGCAGTAAGCATTATTAGAAGTGAAAGTGTCTAAGCTTAGATAAAGCAAACACTTGATGAAGGTTTTAGCTGACAGCTGATCGCTATTATAAAACGGAAGAAGGCTTTTACAACATGATTGAACGATACTCGCTGCCCCGGATGAGGGCTATTTGGGAGCTTGAAAACAAGTTTGACACGTGGCTTCAGATAGAGATCTTGGCCACGAAAGCCCATGTGAAGCTAGGGGTAGTACCGCAGGAAGCGCTTGAGGAGATTAAAGCCAAGGCGGCCTTTAGCGTGGATCGCATCGAGGCGATCGAAGCCGAAACCCACCACGACGTAATCGCGTTTTTAACCAACCTGGCCGAAAACATCGGCCCCGCCTCACGGTACGTTCACTTCGGCCTTACTTCCTCGGATGTGGTCGATACCGGGCTTGCGGTGCAGATGAAGGATGCCATCGATATCATCATCGAGGATGTTCGTGACGTGATCGGCGTGTTGAAGAAAAAAGCCTTCGAGTACAAAGATACCGTTTCGGTCGGGCGCACTCACGGCGTCCATGCCGAGCCGATGAGCTTCGGCTTAAAGTTTGCCAACTGGGCGTTTGAGATGCACCGCAACCTAAACCGGCTTGAGCGCGCCAAAGCGGCGATGTCGGTCGGCAAGCTCTCCGGCGCGGTCGGTACGTACTCAAATATCGACCCGTGGGTCGAGGAATACGTCTGCGAGCGCTTAGGGCTCACCCCGGCGCCGATATCCACCCAGGTATTGCAGCGCGACCGGCATGCCGAGTACATGAGCGCGCTTGCCATCGTCGCGGCTACGATTGAAAAAATCGCCGTTGAGATTAGGGGACTGCAAAAAACCGATACGCGTGAGGTCGAAGAGCCGTTTGCAAAGGGGCAAAAAGGCTCGTCCGCCATGCCGCACAAGAGAAACCCGATAATAGCCGAGCGCCTTACAGGCCAGGCCAGGATTATCAGGGCGAACGCACTGGTAGCGTTTGAAAACGTCGCGCTCTGGCACGAGCGGGACATCTCCCACTCCTCGGTCGAGCGCGTCATCATCCCCGATAGCACGATACTTCTTGATTACATGCTTAACAAGCTTAAATGGCTTTTGGAAGGTCTCCTTGTCTATCCCGAGAACATGAAGAGAAACATCGAGCGCACCGGCGGGCTCATCTTCTCGTCACGCGTGCTCCTTGCCCTTGTCGAAAAAGGGATATCCAGGGAAGAAGCCTATGAGATCGTCCAGCGAAACGCCATGGCAACCTGGCGCGGTGAAGGCGAACTCAAAGACCTGCTTAAAAAGGATAAGCAAGCCGCGGAGCTGTTGGGTGATAAGGAACTCGATGAACTCTTCGACACCGCCTATTTCTTACGAAACGTCGGAATTATCTACGACCGCCTGGAGAAACTTGAGGACTAGCATCAGGGTCCAG
>NZ_PFNG01000039.1:0-6812 GCF_002791875.1 Candidatus Aquicultor secundus
AGTCTGTGAGTGTTCTCTAGATTCGGAGTTTATCCTGAGCGATAGCGAAGGACCTGCTCAGAATGACAATTGCCGGCGTTCACCATTCGCTAATCGCTCGTTCAGAATGACAATTGCTGGTGTTAAGAATGACATCGAGCGAATAATTGGCAACGAATAGTTGGCAAGTTACTTAAAGAGAGTGGTAAGCAATGATAGCGATAATCGATTATGGGATGGGGAATTTACGGAGCGTTGAGAAGGCGTTTGAGAAGCTTGGCTTTGAGGTCGCAGTCTCGGACGACCCCGGATTTATAAATAAAGCTCAGGGAGTCGTGCTGCCGGGTGTAGGCGCGTTTGCTGATTGTATGGCAAATCTTAAATCCGCCGGTCTTGAGGGAGCGGTTTACGATAGTATCAACAGCTCAAAGCCGTTCCTTGGCATTTGCCTCGGCCTGCAGCTTCTCATGGAGGAGAGCGAGGAGGACGGCATCCATAAGGGCCTTGGCGTTTTTAATGGCAGGGTGCGCCGGCTTCCCGAAGGGCAGAAAATCCCGCATATGGGCTGGAATCAGGTCAGGTATGCGAACAAGCCGCCCATCTTCGAAGGCGTTCCCGAGGGGTCGAATTTTTACTTCGTTCACTCGTATTACGTAGATCCATCCGATACGGGGATCATAGCCACAGTTACCGATTACGGATTTGAATTTACATCCAGTATCTGGTCTGATAACGTGTTCGCCGTGCAATTCCACCCTGAAAAGAGTGGCGACGTGGGCCTTAAGGTGCTTGAAAACTTTGGGAGGTTGTGCAAGTGATAATTTATCCAGCCATCGATATCATGGGTGGCAAATGTGTGCGCCTGTTCCAGGGACGGGCGGATAAGGCGACGATTTATGCCGACAACCCCGCCGACATGGCCGTAAAATGGCAGGACGAGGGGGCGCAATTTTTACACCTTGTCGATCTCGACGGTGCGTTTCAGGGCTCGCCCCAGAACCTCGCCGCGATAGAGAATATTGTAAAGACCGTCAAGATTCCCGTGCAGTTGGGCGGGGGGCTGCGGACTATCGAAGATTTGGATAGTGTTTTTGCGGCCGGCGTTGCCAGGGCGATTCTTGGCACTTCCGTGATAACCGATCCCGAACTGGTGAAGGCCGCATGCGCCAAATATCCGGCCAAAATCGTTGCCGGGCTTGATGCGAGGGCCGGCAAAGTATCGATTAAGGGCTGGGTCGAGGATACCGATATTTTCGCAACCGATGTCGCCATGCAGCTCGAGGCGTACGGCGTCAGCAGAATCGTTTATACCGACATAATGATGGACGGGGCTCAAACCGGTGTAAATATCTTCGCTACGGGAGAACTTGCCGAGAATATAACTATTCCGGTCATCGCCTCGGGCGGTGTTTCTTCTTTAAGCGATATTCGTCAATTAAAACCGCTGCAAGAATCAGGCGTTGAAGGTGTGATCATCGGGCGTGCGCTCTACGAGGGAAACTTCACTCTCGCCGAAGCGATAGAGCTTGCGAGGTGGGATAATGCTAACGGTTAGGGTTATCCCTTGCCTTGATGTCCGTGACGGAAGGGTTGTAAAGGGCGTTAACTTCGTGAATTTAAGGGATGCCGGCGACCCGGTTGAGCTGGCTTCGGTCTATGACAAGGCCGGTGCCGATGAGCTGGTGTTTCTGGATATAACCGCCTCACACGAGCAGCGCGACACCATATTCGACGTCGCCTCTCGCACCGCCGAGGAGGTCTTCATCCCGTATACGGTCGGCGGTGGAATTAAATCAAGCGATGATATACGGCGCATGCTCTCGACCGGCGCCGATAAAATTTCGATGAACAGCGCGGCGGTAAAAAACCCCAAGGTAGTCCGGGAAACGTCGCGGCGCTACGGCTCGCAATGCATCGTCGTCGCTATCGACGCGAAAAGTGCCGGGCCGAATAAATGGGAGGTCTACGTAAACGGCGGTCGTGTCCCGACCGGAATCGACGCCGTAGAGTGGGCAAGAAAAGTCGAGCAACTGGGCGCGGGAGAAATTCTCTTGACCAGCATGGGTAGGGACGGCACGAAAGATGGCTATGACCTGCCGCTTACGAAGGCGATTTGCGGTGCGGTCAACATCCCGGTTATCGCCTCGGGCGGCGCCGGAAAACTCGAGCACTTTGCTGAAGTAGTAGTTGAAACAGGTGCCGACGCAGTGCTTGCGGCCTCACTTTTCCACTACGGGGAACTCTCGATCCGCCAGGTCAAAGAATACATGGCAGGTCAGGGAATTCCCGTTCGATTATAGGGCCCAGGGGAATTACGAATTTCGAATTGCGAATAGGGAATTGCGAGCCTTGGGAATGCCGAATGATTGTAGGTCGAGAGAGTGGGCTGTTTTGTTATAAGGAGCGCTTCTTCAGTTTCTAGTGTCTAGTTACGGGTATGTATCATCCAGGGGACGTGGAGCTTTAATCCGGAGGGGATGATACGCATGCGTGAGAGTGATTTCGGGCGGGTCCATATAAAGAGCATTATCGATAGGCACCTGCTCGATGCGGGTTACGACCCGTACCAGGGGGAGATGGCAAAACTTGTAGATGCCGTTAGTCGGGCCGTTCAGGAGATACTGCGGGAGTATACGAGATCGGTCTCGCCTGGGCTAATAAAGCCGACCCAGCCCGGAGAGGGTGGTAGCACCGAAGCATAATATGGTATATAAGTGCAGAAAGTGCAGAGAGTGCGGACAAAGTATGAAGGGGAGAGTAAGCGCGTGCAAATTCTGGAAGAGCTAAAATTTGATTCAAACGGTCTAATCCCGGCGATTATTCAGGAGGTCGGAACCAATGAAATCCTGATGGTCGCGTATATGAACAAAGAATCGGTCAAGAAAACGATCGAAACGGGTAGGACCTGGTTCTGGAGCCGGAGTCGTCAGCAATACTGGTGCAAGGGAGACACCTCCGGCCACATCCAAAACGTTAAAGAGATACGCTACGACTGCGATGCCGACGCTCTCCTTGTGCTTGTCGAGCAGGTAGGCGTTGCCTGCCATACCGGCCACAAATCATGCTTCTTCAGGGCCATAGATACAACAACCGGCGAAAGCGTAAAAATCGCCGACCCCGAAATCACCACCTTATAACACACTAAAAAAAAGCGCTGAAAAGGAGGTTGAGATACTCCTTTTCAGCGTTGCCCCTCACTTTGTAAGTCTTCAGATGCTACCTTGCAACCCATATTGTAAGTGGATTGCACTAGTTTTGGTATCGGTCAAAAGTATGAGTTATGGCAAGTAGAGAGTATGAGTTTTTCTAGTACTAGGCGTATGAGCAGGAACTACTTCATTGGATCAAATATCTCGCCCGTTTGCGCATCGACTAAGACGGACACGAATCTCGGTATACCAGCGCCATCTTCTCCACCTGGTATCGCTTCAATGAACTTGAAGTCTATGGTCCAAACCAACTGCTGGATACCATTCTTAACCGATACGCCCAACGATGCATTTGGATCATTTATCATCTTAACTTTATTGCCTTTAACAGATAGGCCTAACGATTTATCGGCTAATTTGATTGCCTTCTCTTTGGCAATTCTTGGTTCGATTGGTATATTAACGGCCACATCAGTTTTACTAAACGAAGCGATCTTACCAGTACTTTTATTAACCGCCACATTAATACTCGATGGCAAAATAACGTCCTTGTTCACCTTAAACCATTTAAACAAGTATAAATTCTTGGCTGGACTGTCAGGTCCAAAATCCTCAGTAGTAAGTTCACATCCTGCTAAGTTCACACCTGCTTTCTCTGCAAACTGCTTAGCTAATTTATTAGCATCCTCCAGCGACACCTTTACCGGACCATGAGCATTAATATCATCGCTGCTGCTGATACCTATAAGTTCACCTGTTGATTTCTTTACCTTAACCATAAACTTGCGTTCCCTATCACCGATTGCATAAACGCCCTCTATTGGATACCCATCCAAAATCTCGAGAGTATCCACATTTTTTCCTAACAGCGCAACAGACGCTTTGGCTCGCTCCACAGCCTCTGTTTTGCTAGCAAAACTCTCGGCATTAACTATATTTCTCTTGCTATCTATGTTGTGTAAAGTTATGATCACGGCCATTAGCAAGCTCAATATAACGATACCTGCCATGAACCCCAGTAGCTTTTTACGGTTTATCATTACAGTCAGCACCTCCTATTATATGCCGTATCTAGCTGGTGTACCTTTTGCAGTCGAGCTACCATAAAGTGTTACGCTCCAAAGGCCACCCCAATCACTGCGCCCAAATTGAGGATCGTAAAGTTGTCCTGTATCTCTTGCAGCGTTGTAGGAAGCATTGCCAAAGGTATAGTTGTAACGGACATACCAGAAAAAGGTTTCAAACCATTTCTTGTTGTACTCGTCTAATACTAAATCTCCAAATCCTATAGCTGTGTTAGCCCCTTTTTCATACATCCGCTTGGTATAATTACCATACGTGGAATCGCTATATGCAGTATAGCAACCGGCATTAACAGCTAGTAGCATTTCAGAGAAACTGCTATTAGATAAGTTATTTAACCATACTTGGCTACTTGTATTCGAGCCGCTACCAGACCTAAAGTAAGTCGTTTTCGGATAAGAACTCGTATATGTATTCCAGAACACAACGCCTCCGGGATGGCCGCTGAATGTAACGCCATGGCCAGTAAAGGCATAAATAGCGTTCTGATACATATTATTGTATGCATAATGAGCTGGGTTGTCATAAAGATACATACTGTCATAACCAACAAGATCGAGTTCGTCGCTACCATGCTTTGCGGTCAATCGTGTATCCAGATCAGAATATTGAAATCCATAGCACCTCGCCCGAGGTGGGCTGTATTTTGTTGTTGCATAAGCAATTGTGTTTCCAGCCAAAGCTGCAACCAGGATCAAAACAATCAATATATCTCTCTGTTTAAACATATCCTGCCTCCTTTTCATTTGCTATTGCAATACCTTAAAACAGTTTTCGTTCTTCCTCCTCTTCGCCTCCTCACTTTGCAAACCTTCAGATGCTACCTTGTAACTCATATTGTAGGTGGATTGCACCTGTTTCGGTATCGGTCAAAAGCATGAGTTATGGCAAGTAGAGAGTATGAGTTATTCTAGTGCTAGCGATTGACCAGGTCAAAGAAGGTATTAATTTAAGGAAGCATTTTCTTCTTTGTAGAAGTATGCCACTGCTTCTGATCTTGATTTAAGGTTGAGCTTTTTAAGGATACTTGAAACATGGGTCTTTATTGTGGACTTTGATAGAAATAGCGCCTCGGCGATCTCCTTATTGCTCTTGCCCTCCGATATAAGGCGCAGCACATCCATTTCTCGTTTTGAGAGCGGAACGAGCTGGTACGCGAGGTCGAGTCTTTTATATGCCTGCTCAAGATCTTGCTTGACAAGTCCCGCTTCTTGCTTACTTTCCTCAAGCTGGTCAAGAAGGTGAGAGGGGTAGGCGAAAAAGATTGCTACCAGGAAGAATGAGACGAAATCCGAGATAAACGAATCGAGCTGCTTCATTTGAACAAATTTCGCGATCGAGAACCTATTGCCGGACAGCTCGAGCAAATAGAGCATACTATAAGCTGTTGCCGAATAGATCGCTCCCTTAAACTTGAAAAGCAGCGCCGACGTAAGCAAGGGGCTCAGGCCGCATAGGAAAAACGGGCTCGCCCACCCACCGCTTATGAAAAGAATAAGTGCATGAAAAATAAGGTCGATCGATAGCAGTAGGGGCACTTTTCTGACTTTTTCATACACCTGCCCCGGGAACGAGCTGAGGGCAACATTATATATCAGAACCAACGCGAAGGGTAATAGCGCAATACGCTTCGCCCCGGTCAGGTTGAGGATTACAACATTGGTTAGAGTAAGCCAACGGTATAACAACAGAAAAAGAAACGCCTTTTTCTTGCAAGGTTCTTTCAACGCAGGTAAACGATACCTTTCCGCTCAGACAATGCTCATGTGCTTGGCCGCCACATAGCAGGAATTAACTGATATAAGCAACCATGCTATCGCTACCTATTATAGCACTAAATTATAGGCAAGATACCAGGCCTTTACAACGCTACTGTCCGTAAAATAGCGGATTTACATGCAGGATAACCATTCTCTTTGCAGAAATAGCAAATTTATGTTTCTCACACGCGGTAAAAAGCACGCACAAGGGTAAAAAATGTATAGGTGATAAAAGGTGATAAAACGGCATAAAGAATTTGGAGGGATTAAAATGGCCGATATGATGAATAAAGTCGTTGTGTTTTTAGCGGTCGACGGTTTCGAGGCCGGTGCGTTCAAGTCGTTATGGGAATGTTTTGGGAACCTTAATGCATCGACGCGCATAGCCGGTTTTAACGCAGACGATGAAATTAAAGATGATGCCGGGCTTGTTAATACGCATAGTGATATGTCGTTTGATCAGGCCGGGTTGCTCACCCCCGATGTAGTGGTTATTGCGGATGGCATTACCGCGGGAGCCGTAAAGGACGATCCCGCGGCACAAAGCCTGCTGCAGGAAGCGTTTAATAGGAGGGCTGCGATTGTTTCTGTAGACGGGGGAGCGGCAATGCTTGCCTCGATGGGATTTATAAACGGGCTTACAATAACCGCTCCAGCGTTCTTAAAAGATGAGATTGAGAATGCCGGCGCCACTCTATCGAAAGAGCCGATATCGGTAAGCAAAAATGTTTTTTCAGCAATGGGTAATGCCGATTTACAGGCGCTTTGCGATATGGTATCCGAGTACATAACGGGTAAGATGGAGCAGGCGGCGTAAGCCGGGTATAGCTCGGCTGGATTG
>NZ_PFNG01000237.1:0-6783 GCF_002791875.1 Candidatus Aquicultor secundus
ATGCACATCCTTGCCAAGCAGTTCAGCTTCAGTCCATCCCAAAAGGCGCTCAGCCTCACTATTCATAAAGGTAAGCCGACCATCCCCGTTTAGCACGAAGATTCCCTCGCCCAACGCCGAAGTTATATCGCGCAACTTTTTTTCGCTTGCTCTCAACGCTTCTTCTGTTCGCTTGCGCTGGCCAATATCATCAAAGTAGCCTGAAAGCCCATTTTTATAAGGGTAGACATGAACTTCAAACCATTTGTTGAGCGGAGGATAAAACTCTTCGAAAGAGATCGGTATCATTTCTTCCTTTGCTCGATTAAACTCTTTGTAAAACGTGGTGCCGACTACTTCCGGGAATGCGTCCCACATGCTTTTAAAAAGGATCTCTTCTTTTCTTTTTCCCAGAAGCTGCTCGGCCTTGTGATTTACGTAGGTAAAGCGCCAGTCGTTATCAACCGCAAAGAAGCCATCGGTTATGCTCTCAAGTATATCGAGAACTTGCTTTCTTGATTCTCTAATATCTTCTGCTGCCTGTTTTTCAGCTGTGATGTCATGGCCGATACTTGCCGTGCCAAGAATTCTGCCCCGAGAATCACGCAAAAGCACATTGGTAAAGGATAAGGTGCGCCTCTCATCCCAACTGGTTACAATGTCGTTCTCGTAATGCGGCAGTATCTCACCTTTGGCAATCGACTCGAAGAAGAAGCGCCTAATTTCATCCCGCTGCTCAGGCGGTATAAATGTATCGAACCAGTCCTTGCCGATAACCTCATCTTTCTGCCAGCCGGTAAGGTTTAGAAGAAAGCCATTTACAAACGTTATTTTGCCCTGGGTGTCTAAGATTACGGCGACAAGTGAGACCTCTTCCAACATAGTGCGAAACCGCCGTTCAGATTCTTTAAGCTCTTCTTCTGCCTTTTTTCGCTCAGTGATATCTGTAAGTGATGCCACCAAACCCACAACAGCGCCTTTTTTATCATATAGGGGTACGACATCGGCTGACACGATTATTCGAGTTCCGTCAGGATGTTCGTGAACGTACTCAAAGTTATATATCGGCTCTGCCGTCCGCATAACTTTGAAAAATGGGTGTTCTTCCTTGGGTATGGGTTTACCATCTATTGTGGTTACTTTAAACGCCAGGTCGCTATAGGCGCGCCCGATAATGTCCTTTCGGGCCAGGTCGAATATCGCCTCAGCTGCGGCATTTGCAAATATAATACGGCCATCTTTATCCATGATCACAACAGCATTGGGGATAGTCTCAATTGCACGCTCTAATTGTTCTCTTGAGGCAACTTCTTCCAAGGTAGTCCTCCCCCGGCCGTTTGATACCTATACAGTAAAGATTTTACCCAAAATACTCTTAAATTTTTCCGGTATAGAACTAATGCGAACTAATGTGCGAGCTATACGATCACCGATACAAAGGTTTGTCTTTAAGTAGTCTACTTGAAATTGAAAACCGTTGGCAATACAAGCTAAAATTACATGGGATATGAAAAGTGGTTGGGCGTTAAATCTTCTTAACCTAAGCTCCTGGCCTGACGGCTTAAAAGAAGCGAATTAATCGTAACCGTTACCGTACTTGCCGACATCGCGATAGCGGCAACCTGCGGACTTAAAAGCAAACCGGTAAACGGATACAGAACGCCCGCCGCTATCGGCAACGCAACCGCGTTATACCCAATCGCCCAGGCGATATTTTGCCTGATCTTACCCAAAACCAGATGACCAAGGTGAATGGCCTTTACGACATCTCGGGGGTCGTTTCGCATGAGAACTATTGCACCGGACTCTATCGCCACGTCGGTTCCTGCCCCGATGGCGATTCCCAGATCAGCCTGCACCAAAGCGGGCGCGTCGTTTATGCCGTCACCCACCATTGCAACCAACCGGCCCTGGCTTTGCAGCTCTTTGACCTTTTCTGCTTTTTGGGCGGGCAATACCTCGGCGAACACTTTATCAATGCCGAGCTCTTTTGCTACCGCCTCGGCAGTGGCCTTGTTGTCCCCGGTAATCATCGCTACTTCAATACCCATGTCATGCAGTTCTTTTATTGCTTGCTTGGATTCGGGTTTTATGCGGTCTGCAAGCCCAAGCACCCCTTCAATATTGCCACCCACAACGACGAATATCATAGTTTTGTGTTCTTCTTCAAGCCTGCGGGATTCGGCCTCAACCTTGGACAGATCGATTTGTTCCTCATTCATAAACCCAAGGTTGCCGACCATAACCTCACGGCCCTCAATTGTGCCGATTGCGCCACGTCCCGGAACCGCCCGATAATCTAAAACCTGTGGCAGATCGGTTATCCCTCGTCCTTTGGCGGCAGCCACAATTGATCTGGCAATTGTATGTTCCGACCCCACCTCAAGCCCGGCAACGAGTCGCAATAGCTCATCATGAGATAACTTGCCAACTGCAACAATATCCCTTACTTCAGGGCGGCCCTCAGTAAGCGTTCCGGTTTTATCAAATAAAACGGTGTTAATGCGCGCCGATCGCTCAAGTGCAAGGGCATTTTTCTCTAAGATGCCGTTTCTTGCCCCAACACCGGTTCCGACAACGATAGCAATCGGGGTGGCAAGGGCTAAGGCATCCGGACAGGCGATAACAACCGTCGCTATGCCGGCCGTTAGGGCAAATATAAGCCCTTGGGTACTAAAGCTAAGCCATACCAAAAATGCGAGCAATCCACCGCCAATGGCAACAGGCACCAGATAAGATGCCACCCGGTCGATAATGCGCTGTACGGGGGCTCTGGTTCTTTGGGCCGCTTCAACGAGAGCGATAATCTGGCTAAGTGTGGTATCTTCCCCAACCTTTATCGCCCGCATCCTGAATGCGCCCTCTTGATTTATTGTGGCTCCAATAACCTCATCACTGGCTTTTTTGGGAATTGGTAGCGATTCACCTGTTATGGCGGATTCATCAACCGATGTCTGCCCTTCCGTAATCATCCCATCAACCGGGACCTTTTCACCGGGGCGGACTAAGAGGAGGTCCCCCTTTTTAACATCTTCAACCGGAACCTGCCTTACTTCACCATCCACGATGAGGTTGGCCGTTGGCGGCACGAGATCTAAAAGGGCTTTGATCGCCTCGTTGGTGCGACCGCGAGCCGCCATCTCAAGCCAGTGTCCTAAAAGAACAAAGGTTAACAGCATGGTAGCCGCCTCATAAAACGTCTCGCCGCCGAAGATAAACGTTGCCGCTACGCTATAAAGATAAGCGGCAAGCACGGCAACCGAGACCAACGTGGCCATATTTGTCGTGCGAAGTTTTAAGGCCCGCCAGGCTCCGGTAAAGAAAAACCACCCGCCGTAAAGCACGGCCGGTGTTGCAAAGATAAAATGAAAAAGGTTGCGGCCAATCGGCAAAGATATAGTGCGGCCAATAATCGCCTCTCCAATTGGCGAGGTAAAAACAACAGCCACCGTTAAAATAGCCGTTACGATAAAGGCATTTCTAAGTTGCTTTACCATCTCAGGACCATGCCCGGCATGTTCGGTCTCGAGGCCGTATTCTGATTGCCAGGCCGGAGCAACATGGTTATGGACCTCATGCTTGTGCGCTTCTGGCGCTACTTGAGGCTCGATCTCTGTGCTTCCCAGGTGGATGTGGCCGTGCACCTCATGGCTAATTTCTTGATCCGCCTCCTCGATTATCTTCTTTAGCCCCTCCTCGGTAATGCCGGATGGATTAAAGGTAACTGTCGCCAGCTTATTTTCAAGGTCAACACGTGCTCCTATAACGCTCGGCTGAGCAACGAGCCTTTTTTCGAGAAAAGCCGCATATTCTGGATAATCGGGCACATGCTCGATATTTAACTCGACTGTTCGTTCCTCTTTATGAGGATGGGCATGCTCGTGCTGCATTTTATCTATATCACCTCAAGGGTTTATACCCATAATTAAAGGAACTGAAAACTCAGCTTTTTAATCAGATGGTATGCCGCAAAGTTAACCCAGCGCTGGGCTTCTGCATATTCCTCGATAACAATAGAGGCAAGTCTCCCAAACCCTGGCTTAAGCGTTGTCGGGTCTGGGAGACCATTTGCTTAATACTCGCTGTACCGTTGTGTGCAACGCCGCGTCAGGATTACGCGATGCGCTGCTCTTTCGTCGGCTCGGCCTTGGTTGGTTCCTCGGAGCCCTTGAAACCTTCTTCCATAAACTGCTGTTGTGCTTGCTCCAACGCTTTTCCCATCGCCACATGCACCTCTTCTTCATGCATGGTTTTTGGTAAAAAGCTTTTGACAATACCGAGCGCCCGGTTTGTTCTTTCAATCGATTCGGCCCCGTTTTGCACGATGCCGGTCAACGCACGGATAGCGTCCACCGTCTCGGGGATGGCGATCGCCTCATTATGTACCTGAAACGCAAGGTAGACCTCACGCTCATCTGCGGCAAGCGCATCTTCCCAGACGGCAACCTCCCACATGTCGTTGCGCGGACGCTCAAGATCGCGCATCAATTCGATGACCGAGTTGAGTGCTACAAGACCGTTCGATGAGCGGATAAATGCGACGCGCGGCTCTTCCCAGAGGGCGTGACGCAGCTCATCGAGGCTTACCGGCCTGGTTGTCTCAACCATGGCAAAATGCAGGTGACTTAAGTTATACGGGCCGGCCCCCGCCATCGTCGTGATATCAAGCCCGCTAATCACGGTCTGCGCATCGGGACCCTGGTGACTCGGAACTTTCGTCTCGGGGATTGCCGTGTTGATCATACCGTTTTTGTGGCTTTCCCACGGGTCGGTCCCCCTGCGCATGAGCACGGCGCGCGCCCGCTTAATCCAACCCCGCTTGTGCAGGGCGTACAGCACCCGGCACAGGCCCGTGGTATTACACGAGACAACGCGCGCATACTGCTTGTTTAATGCCTCTTCGTAGTTGATCTGGGCGATAAACGACAAGCCGGTCAACTCGTGCTCCTCGCCACCTTGGAAGATCGCCTTCACACCCGCCCTTTCATACGTGTTCTTATTTTTGGCTCCAATGCCTTTCGGCGTGCAGTCAACGACGACATCGACCTTCCCGAGAAGATCATCGAGCGTGCCCTCTATGGGAATACCGGCATCCTCCATTAGCGAGCGCTTATCCGGCATCGATGCGTAGATTGGGTATCCTCTTTCAGCGGCCACCCGGATGCGATAGTCATAAATTATGTCGGATATACCCACCAACTCCATGTCATCTTGCTTTGCAACCGCATCGGCAACACGTTTGCCGATTACGCCAAAGCCGTTTACGCCAACGCGAACCCTTTCATCTGCCATGCAAAATCCCTCTCCTTTCAGGTATGCTTGAACTCGTACATTCCCGAGAATTGTCGCTTTAAACAGCTTTTACGTTTCGCAAAAGATCGGAGCTTCTATCCGATCTCTTGTTTCGGCAGCTTGCTGCTCAAGCCCACGTTCGACCTCATCTTTGGTTTTGGGCAATTTCAACCATGTTTCGGCGACCTCTTTGATTAGACAGGCTCACATTAAGCAATACAAATAATAAACGGAAGCGGATAACGATTGACTATCTTTGTTTATAGATTTCTACAGGAAGATAATCTACATGATACGTTCAATTATTTTGTGAGGGGTAAGGCGTAATGTCTAAAGGGGTTAAAACACTAATAGCTGTGGGCACGCTTTTGGCTTCGGTTGCAATCGGGCTCGCTGATACATTGACAGGGGTTACGCCCGATATTACGATCCTCTACCTCATTCCTATTATTTTGGCGACGGTTTATGTTGGTTTAGCTTATGGCTTATTCGTCTCTATGGTGGCTGCTGCTGCTGAACTAATCTTTCACACTCAACTTGGCATAGAGACCGGGCTTGATTTAGGCCTCGATGTAGCTTTACACTTTTTAGTATTTAACCTGGTGGCGTTACTTATCGGTAGGCTGATTGTTCAGCTCAGAATAATCAGAGAACTTGAAGAGAAAAGAAGCTACGATCTTGGGATCGCCAAAGATGTCCACAAATCTGTTTTTGCACCGTTTCCGCCTTCGTATAAAAATCTCACCATAGCAAGCAAAGTTGCCTTTGCAAGAGAACTTGGTGGGGATTATTACCACGTTGCCACCGTTGGCGATAAGCTTTTCTTTTGCATTGCAGACATCTCGGGAAAAAGCATTTCAGCGGCCCTGTTCTCTGCTATGCTTCACCAAAATATAACGGAAGCACTCGAGCATACCGGCAACTTAACCGAGCTTGTTGCAAGAGTTAACGCTCACATTTACTCAGCATTATCCGAAAATATGTTTATCACCCTATTTTGCTGTCTTATTGACGATAACGGCATAAGCTTCGTGAACGCAGGTCATGAGACTCCTCTGCTTTACTCAAGGCAAGTTGGCGACATAAAGCGTCTTGAGAGCAGAATGACGCTACCAATAGGAATCGTGCCTGATTTAGGTATCGAAACAAAAACTGAGCCCTTCTTAGCGGGCGATGTTCTCCTCGCGTTTACCGATGGCGTTACCGACAGCGAAAACTTCAGAGATAAGCCGTACGAGCGGCTAGAAGCTGCTCTTTACGCAAACTCCGATTCTAACCCCCAAGATATCATCAATATCGTCTATCAAAGGACGATTTCAGACAACAATGATATACCGTTTGATGACATCGTTATCACCTGCATTAAAAGGAGAGACTAACCTACAATGTGTCCACACAGCCATTTTCTCCTATTGCTGTCGTCCTGACAATTTTCGAACGCTCATGAACGATATTTGTTAAAACATAGAACCATGGATTAAACAACTGCTATAACTGCGCTAAGTAGCAGCA
>NZ_PFNG01000237.1:6817-7576 GCF_002791875.1 Candidatus Aquicultor secundus
GCTACAAAGGAGGAAGAGTAATGGGATTTTACGACCTTACAAAGAAAGAAAGAGAAAAGCTTGCAAGAGAGGTGTCAGATGCAATAAGGCTTGATCTTATTGAGAACAAATCGGACAAACTCAGAGCCTTTGCTTCTGACACTGATACTTACATAAGAAAGAATGCCTATCTCACCGTAGGCCGAATTTATCGTGATTCTCAAGACCAAAGAGAAGCTATCTTGGAGGCGCTTGACAAGTTATCTAAAGATAATGACGAGAAGGTAAGACAAACAGTTGCTTACGCCCTCGGTGAGATCGGCAAAGTTGATGCAGAGATAATTACAAGCATGCTTGAGCAGGCATTATATGATGACCATTACTCAGTAAGAAATGCTGTTATTGGCTCATTAAAGCAGATGAGCGAAAAGAACCCGAAGCCAACCTTAGAATTCGCAAAAAGATTTTTGCATCACCCCGATCCGAAAATACGACGGGAAATTATTCACGGGGTCGAGCTAAGAGGAAGAACGCATCCTGAAGACATACTCCCCTTACTGGCAGAGTTACAAAACGATCCAGACAGGATGATTAGAGAAACTATAATTCATGTATTAGGTCAAATAAGTTACAAGAAAGGATGCCTGGAAAAAGTCATCGATGATCTAAGCAACTGGAACAACAAAGAGCTGGTTGAGAAGGCTCTAAACGAAATCATAGATGTTCATAAACGATACGAAAGATTTAGCGACAAATCAACTGAAGAGGCCAAAGTTTATA
>NZ_PFNG01000071.1:0-356 GCF_002791875.1 Candidatus Aquicultor secundus
AACCACTTACAGCTTTCGGATAACGCCATCCTTCTAGCTAAGACCCTACGCGATGGCCTTACGGGCCTTCATAACCATCGTTATTTTCAGGAAGCCCTCGACAAGGCTATTTCAAAAGCGGATAAAACCAAGAAACCGGTCTCGCTGTTTGTTCTCGACATAGACAACCTCTCCGAAATTAACAATCAATACGGCCATTTCTTTGGGGATAAAGTCCTAACCACAATAGGCGCTGCCATTACATCCAAAACCAGGGAAGACGATGAAGCGTGCCGGCTTAGTGGTGATGAATTTGGTGTTATTCTCCCGAAAACCGGTCAAGACCGAGCTTTAACTATAGCAACACGCATTAAGAA
>NZ_PFNG01000071.1:379-1652 GCF_002791875.1 Candidatus Aquicultor secundus
TTGGGGCAAGTTGCAGGGTAAGAACAATGTCCTCACATACGACCCCCAAGTGGTTGAAGCCCTCAGCGCGGAAGAACGCACAAAAAGAGTTGAAGAAGCCGCTTTATTAGATTTGGTTAAAACGCTTGTAACGGCTGTCGATGCCAAAGATGAATACACCGGGCTTCATTCTAACGGCGTAAGTGATATGGCGGGCAAGCTTGCGAGACAAATAGGCTTAGATGAAGAAGCTATAAATCGCGTTGAAGTCGCCGGCATGTTGCATGATGTGGGTAAAATCGGCATGCCTGACAGCATATTAAACAAACCCAGCAGGCTTACTGATGACGAGATGGCTATCATTAAAACTCATCCCGAGCTTAGCGCTCAGATCATCAATTCTACGAGCCTCAAAGACGTTGTCCCAGCCGTAAGGTCGCACCATGAGCGGTGGGATGGAAACGGATATCCCAATGGGCTTAAGGGTAAGCAGATACCTCTTGAGGCCAGGATACTTGCGATTGCGGATACTTATGATGCTATGATCACCGATAGGCCTTACCGAAAAGGGTTACCGGTTGATGATGCTATAACCGAGATCAAAAGAAGCGCGGGGACACAGCTCGACCCTGAGCTAGTCGGTCATTTCTTAGCGCTGTTCAGCTACAGAAATACAAAGAAACGATCTGCGGCCGCCCGTGAAAAACGACCTGAAGCCAACTGTAAGGTTGTCGCCAATTCTTAATTAACCGGAACCGATTAAAATCAATACCCTGAATACCCCTTATCGATTATCATTTCATGCTGCTTACATTCCTTCGTTTTGGGTATACACGTGGCATCAATAGCAATTCTTGTTGAAGGAGGTACGTTTCATGCAGCAAATGAACGAAGGCCACGTTCTTACGTGTACGGTTACGGAATGCGGCTTTAACAACAACGAGGCCTGCCATGCCCCAAACATCAATGTCGGCGGCATCCACCCCACGTGCGATACGTTTACCACTCAAAATGTCCAAGAATCTCCAATGGAGATGCCTGATGTTGCAGTTTGCAACGTGGTGGACTGCAAGTTTAATCAGAGCAACGATTGCGCGGCGCCGGGGATTACAGTCGCCCACCATAGCGGGCATGCCGATTGTTTAACATATCGAGAAAGCGCATAGACGCGACTCGATACTGCAGGCATAAAAGGGGTGGTGAACATCCACCTCTTTTTCGGTTTTCAACGACGCGTTTTCATTCTACAATTAGGTTACTATGTTGGAATTAACGGTTTTTGGGATACTTGCGA
>NZ_PFNG01000148.1:0-1402 GCF_002791875.1 Candidatus Aquicultor secundus
TGGTTATCTTAAGCGCTAGTTATAAGCTGCCGATACTCATCGTATGTCTGATGAACAAACCTCAACCATAGATGAAATATGACCGGATTTTGTAGAGCTTGCTAAGCCCGGTGTAACCGTTAGGCTTGAGAACAAAAATACAGCTGCGCTCTATAGATTTGTTTTGGTCTTACAAGACAAGACGATTATTTGCAAGGCGGTCGAGCGCCCGCTCATCCACGGATGTGAGGTCGGGGGTATACTAACCGTTATCCGTCCGACCAGCGACGGAAGTTGCGCCATGTCCGTCAAGGTTGTGGCCATCGGCGATAAGGCCGAGATAGTTGCCATTATGCCGATTGGTAAACCGCAGCGGATACAACGTAGAGTTTTTCCAAGAATCAGGACGGACGGCGGTATTCAGGTCAGGCTCCAATTTGACAACCAGGTCAACCGCTATAAAGGCTTAAAGATTTACGATGTCAGCGGTGGCGGCATCGGTGTAACGATATACTCAAGAAATCCCATTGAGGCCGGGCACAGCGCGCGGCTTGAGATCGAGCTAAACTCGATAAAGAGCAACAAAATCAAGGCATGCGGCGAAATCGTCCACTGTAGCTCAAAAGGCTCTGGCTCAAGCGAGTACCTTCTTGGGATCAAGTTTACAGAGATCGATCAGAGAGACCAGCACAAGATCGTCGAGTTTGTCGCCGAGGAGCAACGACGCCAGGATGAGCAAGACCAACACCAGAAACACCTCGATGAACAGAAGGCAAGTAAACCGCAGCAGGAAGAAACGGCTAAACCAAATTAACACGCTATCCATTGCCGAGTGCAAACCCCCCGTAAATCCCGTAAAATGAATGCATAATGAATGGATTTAAGGCTGAAGCTCCCTACGAACCAAAGGGAGACCAGCCCAACGCAATCAAAAAGCTGGTCGAAGGCGTCACTGCGGGCATGGATTACCAGACCCTTCTCGGCGTTACCGGCTCGGGCAAGACCTACACGATGGCGAAGGTGATCGAGAATATCGGGAGGCCGTCGCTCATCATCGCCCCTAATAAAACGCTCGCTGCCCAGTTGTGCAACGAGTTCAAGTACTTCTTCCCAAACAACGCGGTCGAGTATTTTGTGAGCTACTACGATTACTATCAACCCGAGGCGTATATCCCGCATACCGACACCTACATCGAGAAAGATTCCTCAATCAACGAAGAGATAGATAAGCTGCGTCACGCCGCAACAAGCTCGCTGTTCGCTCGACGCGATGTTATTATCGTCGCATCCGTCTCATGCATTTACGGCTTGGGTTCCCCTGAGGATTACCAGTCAACTACTGTTTTTCTAAATGTTGGTGAAGACTACAACCTCGATGATATCCTCAAGAAACTGGTAAAAATCAAATACCAGCGAAACGACA
>NZ_PFNG01000199.1:0-1407 GCF_002791875.1 Candidatus Aquicultor secundus
TGCAGTAACGGTGATTGTCACTTACCAGCGTCTAGGCGTAGCTAAGCTACTGTAAGAAGAAGGTTTTATTCTGAATTCTGGCTCCTGGCTCCCAAAAGGTTTTTATAGGGGGGAGAGCTTTGGATAAGAAAAACGTGCGGGACGTTGATGTTTCCGGTAAGCGGGTGCTTGTTCGCGTTGATTTTAATGTCCCCATCAACAACGGGGTCGTAACCGACGACAGCAGGATCAGGGCCGCGCTACCGACAATAGAATACCTGATCAACCAGGGCGCAAAAGTCATCCTGATGAGCCACCTGGGCAGACCGAAAGGGCCGGAGGATAAGTACAGGCTCGATCCGGTTGCGCAAGAACTCACAGACCTGCTCGGCAAAGAGGTTGAAAAGGCCGACGAGGTCGTAGGCCCTAAGGTCAAAGAGGCCGTGGATAAAATGAAGCCCGGCGACGTATTGCTCCTGGAAAACCTCCGTTTTAATGAGGGAGAGAAAAAGAACGACCCCGAATTTGCAAAAGAGCTGGCAAGCCTTGCAGATATCTACGTGGATGACGCCTTTGGCGCTTCGCATAGGGCACATGCATCGGTTGCGGGCGTTGCCCGGTATATACCGGCGGTCGCCGGGTTCCTCCTGGAGAAAGAGGTGGATACGCTGACCTCGACCCTCGAAAATCCAAAGAGGCCGTTTATCGCGATCCTGGGAGGAAGCAAAGTGTCGGATAAAATCGGTGTCATCGATAAGCTTCTAGACATCGTCGACGCATTGTTAATCGGTGGAGGCATGTGCTTTACCTTCTTAAAAGCGCAGGGCTATAGCATCGGGAAATCGCTCCTCGAGGAGGATAAAATTGATTACTGCCGCGAGACGATCAAAAAAGCCGAGGGCAAGGATATCTCGCTGTACCTGCCGGCCGATGTGGTTATCGCGCAGGAGATCAGCCCGGATGCCGAGGCACGGGTTGTTCTGGTCGACTCCATCCCGGACGGCTGGATGGGTCTCGATATCGGTCCCGACACAATCGCGGTCTACCGGGGCGTTATTAACAGCGCCCGGACGATCTTCTGGAACGGGCCGATGGGCGTCTTTGAAATCGACCAGTTCTCACGGGGGACCGAAGAGGTCGCACTTGCCGTCGCGCAATCCGGCGCAACCAGCATAGTGGGCGGCGGCGATTCGATAGCCGCGCTTAAGAAATTCCAACTTGAAGACCGGGTCTCGTTCATCTCAACCGGCGGCGGCGCATCCCTTGAACTTATAGAGGGCAAAAAGCTCCCCGGCGTCGAAGCCTTGCTTGATAAAAAAGACCCTTAAGAGCAGCGGTTAGCGAAGAGCGAGTAGCGATTGGGCGCGGGTTTAGAGTGAGGGTTCTAGTAAGACTGTCAGCTGGATGTCATTCTGAGCGCAGCGAAGG
>NZ_PFNG01000258.1:0-6636 GCF_002791875.1 Candidatus Aquicultor secundus
AACGAGGCGGCCCGGTTTGCCGCAGAAAAGGGATACGATGCGTTCACGACGACTCTTCTGATAAGCCCTTACCAGAAGCACGAGCTGCTTAACCAGCTCGGAGTAGAAATCGGGAGCCATTACGGTATCGAGTTTAAGTACTGGGATTTCAGGCCAGGGTTTAGAGCGGGGCAGGAGAGGGCTAAAGAATTAGATATGTACCGGCAACCGTATTGCGGATGCATTTACAGCGAACTCGAACGGTACGCGAAGAAACTCAATACAACCATGGATGCTGTAAGGGGAAACAATCGTGAATCTCGAACAACTGGGTAGGGTTTTAACTATAGTGTGGTGTTACGGTTGCTCAGGCGGTAGGTGAAACGTTGAAAACGGCGGAATTTGACTACGAGCTGCCTAAAGAATTTATAGCTCAGGATCCGGTCGAGCCGCGAGATTCCTCGCGGCTTATGATTGTCCACAGAAACACGGGCGAAATCGAGCACCGTATATTTAGGGATATCGAATCCTACCTTATCCCCGGGGATTGCCTAGTAATTAACGATACCAAGGTTATTCCCGCACGCCTTAAGGGGCGAAAAGCGCATACAGGCGGAAGCGTCGAGATATTTCTCTTAAGCGAAGTCGAGCATAATCTCTGGGAAGCCCTGGTCAGACCCGGCAGAAGATTGAGCCCCGGCACTGAAGTCGTGTTCGGGGATGGCCGGCTGGTTGCCAGGATAGAAAAGCGCCTGGCAGGAGGGGAACGGCTCGTTGCCTTCCACTATGAAGGCGACTTTAACCAAGTACTCGAGGAACTGGGTGAGGTCCCGCTGCCCCCGTATATAACAAAACCGCTGGATACGCGGGACAGATATCAGACCATATATGCCCGCGAGCGCGGGTCGGTTGCGGCGCCAACCGCAGGTCTTCACTTTACACCCGAGCTTATGCGGAGCCTTGAGAAAAAAGGCGTCACCATTGTGGCGGTCAACCTTCGCGTGGGCCTGGATACATTTAGGCCGGTCAGAGAAGAAGTCGTCGAAGACCACAAGATGCACAGCGAGCCGTATAGCGTATCATCTGATGTCGCGGCTGTGATAAACGAAGCAAAGGGGCACGGCAACCGGGTTATCGCCGTCGGCACGACTTCGGTACGGGTTCTTGAAACCGCAGGCAAGGCGGGCAGGGTAGCGGCCGGAACGGATTCTACAAAATTGTTTATTTATCCGGGCTACGATTTTAAAATAATCGACGCCATGATAACCAACTTCCACCTGCCGAACTCGACGCTTCTAATGATGGTTGCCGCATTCGGCGGTCAAGGGCTTATAATGAAAGCATATCAAGAAGCGATCGCCGAGCACTACAGGTTCTACAGCTTCGGCGACGCGATGTTTATCGTGTAGAACAAGTAGAACAAGGGGACGTTGTTTCCTGTGGGTCCTTATTGCTGCGCAACATAAGTTAGGAAACACAGTAAACAACGTCCCCTATAATAAGTTAGGAAACATAGTAAACAACGTCCCCTATAAATAACTATAATAAAATAAGAATATGATAAAATTCCAACTCATCCATGAAGATAAAAAAACAAAGGCCAGGGCGGGTATAATACATACGCCGCACGGCGATATCGAGACGCCGGTGTTTATGCCGGTTGGGACGCGGGCGACCGTAAAAGCGATGACGCCGGAGGCGCTTAAAACGATCGGCGCGCAAATCATCCTCTCAAATGCGTACCATTTGTACTTAAGACCCGGCCATGACCTTGTAAAAGAGGCCGGTGGGTTGCATAAATTTATGAACTGGGACAAGCCGATTCTTACCGATAGCGGCGGTTTTCAGGTATTCAGTTTGAGCGAGATGCGAAAAGTAACCGAGGAAGGCGTCGAGTTCCGCTCAATAATCGATGGCTCGACACATTTCTTTACCCCAGAGAAGGTTATGGAGATCGAAGAATGGATCGGGGCCGATATAATCATGGTTCTCGATGAATGCACGACCTATCCATCCGAAAAGCAATATGTGGAGGGTGCGGTCAGGCGAACCTATGAGTGGGCCAAGCGCTGTAAGGCGGCCCACGTTACCGACCAGGCGCTGTTTGGGATAGTGCAGGGCGGCACATACGAGGATTTAAGAAAGATGAGCGCCGAGCTGACCGCCGAGCTTGATTTCCCCGGATATGCGATCGGGGGCTTAAGCGTCGGCGAGCCGCATACCCTTATGTTCGAAGTCCTCGATTACACCGTCCCGTTGCTGCCCAAAGACCGACCGCGTTACGTCATGGGCTTGGGCAATCCAACAAGCCTTGTCGAATCCGTTGCGCTTGGCGTGGATATGTTCGATTGCGTTCTCCCCACACGGATTGCCAGAAACGGCCTGGCTTTGACATCGGTCGGCAAGGTAAATATCAGAAACGCAAAATATGCGCGCGATTTTGATAAACTGGACCCAAACCACGATTGCTACACATGCAATAACTTCAGCAGGGCGTATTTGCGCCACCTCATTAAATCCGATGAGATCCTGGGGGCGGTGCTTTTAACCTGGCACAACCTCTCGTACCTCATAGATGTAATGGGTGAGGTAAGAACGGCCATTCTTGAAGACCGGTTCGCCGAGTTCAGGGCGGATTACCAGATCAAGCACGAGAAGGAATTCGGAGTAGTGTAATCAAGCCTTCGGCACCACTCGCCCACAGAAGGACTAGAACCGGCAAAAGAATGGAAGATAAGTATAGTAAGTAATTAAATTCAACAACCGGTAATCAGCCACGGGAGGGCGCCATGTTAAAAAGCCAAATCGGGGGAACCCAGCTCACCATCATCATCTACATTGTTATATTCGCCGCTCTGTACTATTTTCTTTTAGTTTTACCTCAACGAAGACGCGCACAAGAGCGGCAGAGGCTAATCGACAGTTTAAAAGTAAACGATGAAATAATCACCGTTAGCGGCATCATCGGGACCATAAAGAGCATAGGAGAGGATACATTTACGCTGCAAATCGACGACAATGCAACCGCCACAATGACAAAGGATGCCGTTGCCGTTAATATAACCGGGCAGCAGCGGCAGCAGCTTGAGCGTGAGAAAGCCGCGTAACCAATAATCTAGCAAAAGAAGGAAATACTGTAAGAATCTAGAATATAGAATAGTAATAGCACTTATTATACCCAGCAGGCATTGCGTCACTCGCGGTCGAACGGTATGGCGATGGATGAAGTAGTAAACGAAGCACAGAATGCAGAACTAATAAAAGAACTAAAACAAGAACCGATTAATGAACTGGATCAGTTCGTGAAATACCTGTCTGCCGAGCGCAACCTCTCGCCGAATTCCGTGGATGGTTACACGCGCGATGTCCGCCAGTTTTTGAAATTCATCGAAGCAACCGGCAAGCGCATTCAGGATGTCGACCACCGTACGATCCGAACCTACTTGGGCTTTCTGCAAAAGCAGAACTATTCCCGCAGGAGCACGGCCCGAAAACTTTCATCGGTTCGCGCATTCTTTAGTTTCCGGCAGCACCATAAGGGAATCGAAAAAAATCCAACCGAGATAATATCGGCCCCGAAGCTTGAGAAGAAACTACCAAATTTCTTACAAGAAGACGCCGTAGATTTACTCCTCGAAGCCCCCGACCAATCGACACCGTATGGAGTGCGCGATAAGGCCATGCTTGAGATGCTGTATGCAACCGGTATCCGCGTAAGCGAACTGGTGGGGCTCGGCCTGGATAGCATCGATTACGGCGCACTGGAGGTGCGGGTATTCGGAAAAGGCCGCAAGGAGCGAATAGTTCCGGTGCATAGCGCTGCGGCCGAGATGGTACGCACCTACATTAAAGACGCACGCAAGGCGCTGGTAAAAAAGCGAGACCCCAAAAAGGGAGCGACGACCGCCCTTTTCGTAAACTACCGGGGTGAGCGATTGACAACCCACGGCGTGCGGCTAATCATGAACAAATATGTCCGAGAGGTGGGCTTGAGCAGGGGAATTACGCCTCATGCGATAAGGCACTCATTCGCGACGCACCTGCTTGAGGCGGGCGCCGATTTGCGGTACGTACAGGAGCTTTTAGGGCACGTTGATTTATCGTCAACACAAGTTTATACTCATTTAAGCAAGGCTCGGCTTAGGGATATTTACATGCGCTCTCACCCGAGAGCTTAGCGTGAAAAAGCGGGGCAAGCTCTTTTAATAGTATTGTTAATAGTACTGCTAAAAGTACTGCTGAAATAGAAGGCCTTAGCCGATAATAACAAGCAAAGCAGGCAGTTGTACAAATAGATATTACAAGATTCGCTTTATAATCCAATATATAACCGGCAAACATTCGCTCGACGGAGGCCCAAGTGGAAACGAAAAAAAAAGCAAAGAAAGTGGCACCAGATGTAAGCCATCTTTGGCAAGAGTATAAAGCCACAAACCGTCAGGATTGCCGCGATCAGCTCATCATTAGCTACTCACCGCTGGTCAAGTATATCGCCAGCCGTATATCCGCCAATCTTCCGCAGAGCGTAGACCAGGCCGACCTGGTAAGCTATGGAATATTCGGGCTAATAGACGCAATAGAAAAATACGACACCACCCGCGAGATAAAGTTCGAGACCTATGCGATCACCAGGATAAAAGGCGCCATCATCGATGAACTCAGAGCCCTCGACTGGGTACCCCGCTCCGTCAGATACCGCGCGCGAGAACTCGAACGCGTCTACTACGAACTGGAAAACAAACTCAGGCGGGTGCCGACCGACGCAGAGGTCGCAGAAGCCATGGGCATGACCATTGAGGACCACAACGAACTGTTAAGTCGGCTCAGCTATACGTCAGTGCTGGCGCTTGAAGAGCTCTGGAGCGTCGGCGAGAAAGACGACAAGGTAAGTCTCATCGATAGCATCGAAGACACCTCCAGCCCCGACCCCTCCATGTCGTTTGAAATGGAAGAAATAAAAGACATCCTGGCAGATGCCGTAACAAAACTCCCCGAGCGCGAAAAAACGGTCATCGTGCTCTATTACTACGATAACCTGACCCTTCGAGAGATCGGCGAGATCTTGGGCGTTACCGAATCCAGGGTATCGCAACTCCACACCAAAGCGGTCTTAAGACTCAAGGCAAAAATGCGCAGCGCCCAGATTATTCAGCGCGAAGCGTAGTCCCGGCAACTAGAAGACTAAAACTTTCGTACAATCTAAGTACCCCTAACGCAATTAGCCAAATTTAACAACAGCTCATCTTTCGTTTTAGGCGGGTTGTCACGGTTCAGAAACCCCTTATTACTTAAATCATCATAAATATCCAGCAACCAAGGTCTTTCCAATTCCGCCTCTTCAAGGAGCTTGAGGTCATAGAAGATTTGCTCCGGAGTACCTTCTCCGATCACTGAGCCTTTATTCATAACAAAAATATAATCGGCCCAGGAGTAGGCGATATCCACATCATGGGTAGACATAATGACTGTAATACCGTCGCTATTTATTTCATCTAGCAGGCGCATTATCTGTCCTTCATGTTTTTTATCAAGCCAAGCGGTGGGTTCGTCACAGACCAAAACCCTTGGCTCCATGGCTAGAATGTCCGCAATAGCCACCCGTTTTTTCTGACCGTAGCTCAAGAAATGGGTCGGCTTATTCTTAAGGTCGGCAATTCCTGTGTCGTCCATGGCTTTTTTAACCCGTTCCTCAACGTCATTTCTGGATAATCCCAGGTTGATTGGCCCAAATGAGATTTCCTGCTTAACGCTTGAGGAAAACAGCTGGGTTTCAGGGTCCTGAAAGATAATCCCCACCTGCTTGCGCAATTCCAGTAGCCGATGATGCTTATAGCTTACTTCCCGGCCATCAAAGAATATTTTTCCCCGGTCCGGCCTCATCAGTCCGTTGAAGTGTAAAAACAACGTTGTCTTACCCGAACCGTTAGGACCTAAAAAAGCGATTCTTTTACCTTTAGGAATAGATATGGTGACATCAACAAGAGCTTGGGTACCATCAACGTAACTGAACCCTAACCCCCTTGTCTCTATGATCGGCTCAATAGACAAAATAGACCCCCTAAAGAAATCTTATATAACCGCAAGACCAGAGACCGGTTACCAGCAAGGCGGTTTCAACAAAGGTGATCATCAGCAGATTGCGTTTGGATAGCGTATAAGAGTTCTCCAACACGTTCAATTCGCCCTGGTAGCACCTGGACATTAGCGTTGTGAAAAGCATTTGTGAGTTGTGATGGGATTTCGTAAACAAGTTGGTCACCAGTTGTCCAAGAGAACGATAAGTGTTCTTAATATTAGCATAACCCCAGCGTGATGCCTGTGAGATGTAAATTCTATCAGTGGTTTCCAGGAGCACAAAGATAAACCGGTAGACCAGGGACATCAACTCGATGAAGAGGGGAGGCAGCCGCAGTTTCTTCAGCATGGCAAATATCTCCAACATCGAGGTTGTGAGGGAAAGAAAATAGAGGCAAGAGACCGCACCCAGAGCTTTGAGAAACAGGTTACCGGCCAGGGCAAGACTCACACCGGTCGCACCAAACCAATACCGTCCTATTCTAAATCCCCACAAGAAGGAATCCGGCGAGGTGGTGGTAAAGTTGAGAGCCACTGTCAAGACTCCTGTTACCAAGAAAAATAGCGGCAACGACATCAGCT